>JACDAG010000901.1 GCA_013695565.1 Bradyrhizobium sp. | reverse complement strand
GAGCCGGGACCCCAGAACCACAGGTTTCTAACTTGCGAAGGTTGGAACTCCCGCCGGATACAACAATAGCCGACGGTGGTTATGGGTCCCCGCTCCCCGCGCGCAATTGCGCGCTAGGCGGGGACGACTCATGGTGAGATGTGCGGCCAGTCTACCGCTTGATCTGAGCCTTCAGCGTATCCTCGACCACGCGGTCGAACGACGAGGCCTTTGGCGGCGCCTTGGCGCGGGCATCGGCGACGTATTTGTCACGCTTCGTCACCAGCGTGCCGAGCTTGTCGTTGAGCTCCTTGCGCTGCTTCATCTGCTTGTTGACCTCGTCGACGCGCTGCTCGGGCTTCATTGCCCGCAGGTTGTCCGGCAGGTCTTCCTCCTTGAAGCCACTGCGCCAGATCATGAGCGAATTCGGCCTCATCAAATACCGTGTCGAGGTCATGGTGCGCTACGTCCTGGCGCTTGGCGCGCACGCGGACATTCCGCTGCAACTCGACCAGGCGCAGGTCAAGGCGCTCGAAGGCATCATCCAGGCATTCGCGCAGGAAGACGCCCTCTCGATCAAACAGCTCGAGACCAAGGGCTGGAACGGCATCCTCGCCACCAACCATGATCTGAAGTCCTACGAGCTGTGGCTGCGCTGGAAATTCGGGCAGATCGGTCTCGCCGAACGCGTGGAATGGATCCATTTCGGATGTACGTCGGAAGACGTCAACAACATCGCCTACGGGCTGATGCTCCGCGACGGCGTCGATGCGTTGATGGAGCCGCTCGGGTTCGCCGTGGAGTGGATCCAGGGTTCCGCGAAGCACTGCGCCCACATGCCGATGCTCTCGCGCACGCACGGCCAGCCCGCCACGCCGACCACGCTCGGCAAGGAGTTCGCAATCTTCGAGGCGCGCCTGCGCCGCCAGATGCAGCAGATCGACGCCTTGAAGCTATCGCTCAAGCTCAATGGCGCCTCCGGCAATTACGCGGCGATGCACGCGGCATTTCCCGATATCGCGTGGCCGCAATTCGCGCAGGCGTTCATCGAAAACGGCACGCACCTGCGCAAGGGCGCGCACGTCTCGTTCTCGTTCAATCCCCTCACCACGCAGATCGAGCCGCACGATACCTACGCCGAACTGTTCGCGGTGCTGATGCGCGTCAACACCATCCTGGTGGATTTCACGCAGGACATGTGGCGCTACATCAGCGACGACTGGATCGTGCAGAAGCCGGTCGCGGGCGAAGTCGGCTCGTCGGCGATGCCGCACAAGGTCAATCCGATCAACTTCGAGAACGCGGAGGGCAATCTCCAGATCGCCAACTGGCTCATGGAGGGCTGCTGCCGAAAACTCTGGGTTTCCCGCATGCAGCGCGATCTCTCGGATTCGACCGTCGAGCGCGTCTTCGGCACGATCTTCGCGCACTGCATCGTCGGATATGAGAATCTGCGCGCGGGCATGACGAAGGTCTCGCCGAATGCCGAGAAGATCCGCCTCGCGCTGGTCGGGCATCCCGAAGTGCTCGCCGAGGCGTACCAGACGATCCTGCGCAGCAAGGGCTACCCGAACGCCTACGATGCGCTGAAATCGCTGTCGCGCGGCGCGAAGATTACGCTCTCCGATCTGCATGCGTTCGTCGACAGGCTCGACCCGCAATTCGTCGACGCCGAGACCAAGCAGCGCATGAAGGAAATCACGCCGGATACATATGTCGGCCTTGCGCCGTCTCTCGTGCGCACGGATTGAGGGAGGGGCGGACGAAGCTCTCCATGCTACCGTGACCGGGAAATGTCAGACAAGGAATGCAATGACGGTTGTTGGGCGGCTTGAAAGCGTTTGGCGTTACCCGGTGAAAAGCATGCCGGGAGAATCCCTGCCCGAGGCCTATGTCGGCTTTGGCGGCGTGCTCGGCGACCGGCTCTACGCCGTCCGTCATGCCGACGCGCCCAAGGCGTTTCCATTCCTCACCGCACGAAGCCGGAAGGAAATGCTGCGATTTCGCCCAAGGTTTCAGCGTCCCGAGCTGACGCTGGCACCTGGCAATTTGACCGAAGCAGAAGCCCGCGGTCCCGGGCTGACGCCGCTGCCTCCCTCCAGCGACGATCTGGCGCTCGAGATCGAAACGCCGAACGGAGAAACACTGTCAGCGTCCGATCCGGCGCTGCCGGGCCTGATCGCAGGCGATCAGCTCAACGCTTCGGAGCTGACCATCATCCGCTCGGACTGCGCCATCACGGACTGCCGTCCGCTTTCCTTGCTGTCGACCCAAACCATCGACGGCATCGGCCTCGCAGTGGGTTTGACGCTCGACAAGCGCCGCTTTCGCGAAAACCTCTATCTCGATCTCCATTCCGGTGAAAGCTTTGCCGAAGACGCCTTCGTCGGCCGGCGGCTGCGGATCGGTCGGAAACTGACGCTCCATGTTCTGGAACGCGATATCCGTTGCCGCATGATCGGCATCGATCCGGACTCGCTTGAAGAGAATGCCGATATCCTGCGCTATGTCGCCAATAATCATGACAACACAGCCGGCATCTACGCCGCCGTGCTGGTGGCGGGCCTGGTACGGCCGGGGGACGAGATTGTGCTTGAGGATTAGTCCGTAATCCGGAGTGCCCGGCAATCATTCGCCGTTCCATCGGCAGAAGGTCACCATCCAGGCCTGCTCGTGAAGGTGGTGGCAATGGATACTGGTTCACCGCGCGGATATTGCCCGACGTCAGTTGTTGCGGTGCGGCGAAGCTTTCGATGCTTTTAGGGCGACCTGACGTCGCGCTTTTCGTTTTGAGAACGACGAAATTTCATATTGGTTCGTTCCAACAAAAACAGGGAGGAAGCACTATGAGCCGGACTTCACTCACTCGCAGATCGTTGATCGGAGCAGCCGCAGCAACAGCCCTTGCTCCCTATGTGAAGCCCGCGCATGCGGCCGGACCGATCCGTGTCATCAGCCATCGTCAACCGGCTCTGGAATACTATACGGAGCAAATGAAGAAGGCGCTTCCCGAGGGCCAGGTCTCGGTCGAACTGATGCCGATCGACAAGGAAATCGAGTTGGCTTCGATCACGATGTCATCGAAGTCCGACGCCATCGATGTCGCCTATCTGAACGATACGACCATGCAGAAATTCGCGGCCAGCGGCTGGCTGGAGCCGCTGGACGATCTCTGGGCCAAGTACAAGGGTGAATTCAAGCTCGATGACTTTCCGAAGTCCGTCATCGACTCCATCAGCTACAACGGCCGCATCTATTCGATGCCGATCCTGACCAACACCGAGATGTTCTTCTACCGCGAGGACCTGTTCAAGGAGAGCGGCACGGCGCTGCCGAAGACGATGCAGGAGTATTTCGAGGCCGCGAAGAAGCTGCATCAGGGCCGCGTCTCCGGCACGATCATGACGCTGAAGCCGGTCGACGGCTGCCTCAATGAATCGCATTGGTATCTCAATGCGATCGGCGAAGGCTGGTTCGACAAGGGCTGGAAGCCGATCTTCAACCAGCCGGCCGGCGTCAAGGCCATCACCATGATGAAAGAGATGACGGCGTTCGCGCCGCGCGGCTTCACTTCCGCCGCCAACGATGAATCAAGCATCAATTTGCAGCAGGGGCTTGCCGCCATGGGGCTGCAATGGTTCACGCGTGCCGCCTCGATGGATGACGAGAAGAAGTCGCGCTTTGTCGGCAAGATCAACTGGATCGTGCCTCCCGGCGGCGGCCAGCGCATCGCCAATGACGGATATGCCATCTCGAAATATTCATCGAAGGACAAAGACGCGATCTTCAAAATGCTGGCCACCGCCGCCAGTCAGCAGAGCATGCAAAAAGGCGCGGAGCTGGCGATGCCGCCACGGCTTTCCGTGCTCGACGATCCCGAGCTCAACAAGAAATACCGCTGGTATTCGGCGGCCCGCGCCTCGCTCGAGGTCGGCAAGCCATTTCCCTCGATGCCTGACTTTCTCGATGTCGGCGCCATCGTGACCCGCTATATCCTGCAAGCGGTGACCAACGAAAAGGAAGTCAAGGTCGCACTCGACATGGCTGCCAAGGAAACCGCCGAGTTGCTGCAGTCCCGCGGTTACTACAAATAGGAACGGCTTCAATTGGTTCGGCGGGCGCCGCCCGCCGCAAAATCGGCCCGCCCGAAGAGACTCCCGTCATGCGTTGGCAGCGCGGCCTGTGGCTGTTCCTTGTTCCAAGCTTTGGGCTGATGGCGCTCGTGCTGCTGTGGCCGCTGGCCTATGCCGCCTACCTCAGCATGTTCGATTATCATCTCGGCTCCCCAGGGATGCGTTTCGTCGGGCTCGCGAACTACGGGCAGCTGCTCAGCGAAGCGCGGCTCTGGCAGTCGCTCTGGACCACGATCGTGATTGCGCTCGGATCGGTCGGCGTCGAATTTCTGTTGGGTTTCGTGCTCGCCTTCGCGCTTTATCGGCTGACGTTCAGCGTCCGCGTGTTCATGATCCTGCTGTTCCTGCCCCACATCATCACGCCCGTCGTGGCGACCCTGTTCCTGAAATGGATCCTGACGTCGAACTGGGGCCTGATCGACGCGACGTTGATGACCTTCAACATCGGCCCGCCGGACTGGCTCGGAAATCCGGTCTGGGCGAAGATTTGCGTTATCCTTGCCGATGCCTGGATCTTCACGCCCTTTGTCATGCTGGTGCTCTATGCCGCCCTGCAGGCGCTGGACCAGGCGCAGATCGAGGCGGCGAGCATCGACGGCGCCAATAGCTGGCACATGATCCGCCACATCATCCTTCCGTCCCTTGTACCGGTCATCGTTTTCACCGTATCGGTCCGGCTGATGGACGTTTTCCGGTTCTTCGACGCCGTCTACGTCCTGACCGGCGGCGGTCCGGGGACCGCCACCGAGACGATCACGATGTACACCTATCAGCTCGGCTTTCAGCTGTTGCAGGTTGGAAAAGCGTCCGCGCTTGGAATCATCACGCTCGTCATCGTCGCCGCCGTTATCGCGACGTTCAGCCACCTTTTGCAGCGCGGCTACGGGAGAACCGGATGAAGGCCCGCCGCATGGCGCGCGTGCGCAACCAGACGCTTCTGTTCGTGGCGCTGACGATCTTCACCTTCGTGAACCTGGTCCCGCTGATCTGGGCCGCGCTGACGTCCATCAAGAATCCCGCGGATGCTTTCACCATCCCGCCCACGGTCTTTTTCCACCCGACGTTCGAATTTCATCGCCAGGTCTGGCTCGATCGCGGCTTTGTCCGCTATCTCATCAACAGCCTGATCGTCTCGGCGGGGACGGTGTGCATCTCGGTTCCAATCGGCAGCCTTGCCGCCTACGCGCTGTCGCGCATGCCGCAGCGCCGCGCCTCCCCCATCCTGTTCGGGCTGTTCACGATCCGCATGTTCCCTCACATGCTGCTGGCGATTCCATTCTTCGTGATGGGCAGCTTCCTCAACATGATCGACACCTATCCGCTGCTGATCCTGGCGCTGGTGGCGATCAACCAACCCTTCACGATCTGGCTGATGTACAGTTTCTTTCTGGAAATTCCTCGCGACCTCGACGAGGCGGCCGCCATCGACGGCTGCAATCTGTGGCAGACATTCCGGATCGTGATCCTGCCCCTGGTTCGCCCGGGCCTCACGGTCGCAGCGCTGTTCAGCCTGCTGCTTTCATACAATGAGTTTCTGTTTGCCCTCGTGCTGACGGGCATCAAGACGAAAACCCTCCCCGTCGCGATTGCCTCCTTCGGCGGCGAGGACGTGAGCGATTGGTCGATTTCGGCGGCGGGCGCCATCGGCATCATGCTGCCCATCGTGGTGATCATGCTGTTCGTTCAGCGCCATCTCGTGCGTGGGCTCACCATCGGTGCCGTCAAAGGCTAGACTAGAGCGGGATGACTTTTTCTTCGAAGCGTCATCCCGCTCTATCTTTTTGTTTGAGCATGATCTTTTCGGAAAACCGCTGCACACTTTTCCGGATCATGCTCTAGTAAATCCAAGGGATCATCCATGCCCGAAGCCGCCATTGTTCTCGATCCTGCCTTCGTGGTGGGAAAGACGGATCCCCGCCTGTTCGGCAGTTTCGTCGAGCATCTCGGACGATGTGTCTATGGCGGGATATTCGAGCCCGGGCATCCGACCGCTGATGCCAACGGTTTCCGGCAGGACGTCCTGGAACTGGTCCGCGAACTCGGGGTCACCGTAATCAGATATCCCGGCGGGAATTTCGTGTCCGGCTACAACTGGGAAGATGGTGTCGGTCCCCTCGACAAGCGGCCCCGACGCCGGGAACTGGCCTGGTTCAGCACCGAGACAAATGCCTTCGGCACCAACGAATTCATGGCCTGGTGCGCGAAGGCCAAGATCGAACCCATGATGGCGGTCAATCTCGGTACGCGAGGTGCGGATGAAGCCCGGGCGCTGCTGGAATATTGCAATGTCGATGGCGGAACTGATCTCAGCGATCTGCGCCATCAACACGGGCATCCGGCGCCGCATAACGTCAAGCTGTGGTGCCTCGGCAATGAAATGGACGCGCCGTGGCAGATCGGCGCCAAGACCGCGCAGGAATACGGCGCGCTTGCCCGTGAATCCGCCAAGCTGATGCGCTGGCTCGATCCCGACATCGAGCTGGTCGCCTGCGGCTCCTCCAGCCGCAGCATGGCAACATTTGCCGAATGGGAAAGAGTGGTTCTGGAAGAGACGTTCGACGTGGTGGAGTACATTTCCCTGCACGGCTATTTTTCCAAGCACGACGACAAATCCCGCGACTTCATGGCCGAAGCCGATCTGGTCGGACGCTACATCAACGAGATCGTCGCGGTCGCCGACGGGGTGGCCGCCCGCCGGCGGTCACCGAAGCGGATCATGCTGTCGTTCGATGAATGGAACGTCTGGTATCGCACCCGCGACCGCGCCACACGGACGAAGCCGGGCTGGCCGGAAGCTCCAGCCATCCTGGAGGAGATTTACACCATGGAGGACGCGCTGGTGTTCGGCAGCGCCCTCCTGATGCTGATCAACCGGTGTGATCGGGTAAAGGCCGCGTGCGTGGCTCAACTCGTCAACGTCATCGGGCTTATCATGACCGAGACCGGCGGACGGGCGTGGCGGCAGCCGATCTTCTATCCGTTCCAGCATGCGGCACGTTGGGCTCGGGGAACAGTCCTCGATATGCGCCTGACCTGCGAGACCTTTGCGGCAGGCGATGGCGAACGGTTTCCCGATATCATCTCCTCTGCCGTACTGGCCGAGGACGGTAACAGCCTTGCACTGTTCTGCGTCAACCGGAATTTCGACCACGCGATCGACGTCGGTATCAACCTGCGCGGTTTCGAATTCAGCGATTTCCTCGAAAGCCGCGTCATGAAGTCGGATGACCTGAATGCTACGAACACCGCTGATGATCCCGAACGCGTACGGGCAGAAGACGGCCCGGCCGCGACGGTCCGCGACGACGTCTGGCGCGTGACCGTACCGCCTGCATCGTGGAGTGTGTTCCGGTTCGGTTGCCGAGCACATTGACGCTTCACTTCATCCAACACCGCGCCAAAAAAATCCGCCGGAGAAATCTCCGGCGGATTGTTGATGGTGCGTAACCTGAGAGGCCTTACGCCTTCATGTTGGCCTTGACCGCTTCGGCCGTGATCGGCAACGCGCGGATGCGGGCGCCGCAGGCGTTGAAGATGGCGTTGCCGAGGGCGGGTGCAATCACCGTCACCGCGGGCTCGCCGACGCCGGTCGGTTTCTCGCCATTGGCAATGACGTTGACCGCGACTTCGGGCGTCTGGCTCATCCGCAGCGGGGTGTAAGTATCGAAATTGGTCTGCTCGATACCGCCGTCCTTCAGCGTCGCTTTTTCATACATGGCGAGCGAAAGGCCCCACAGCGCCGCACCCTCGACCTGGGCGCGGATGTTGTCGGGGTGCACCTGCATGCCGACGTCGGTGGCCACAGTCAGTTTCTTGACCTTGACCTCGCCGGAAGCCGACACCGCAACATGGGCCACGCATGCGGTCCAGCTTGCGGTCGCCCGTTCCTGCGACGACACGCAGGCCACGCCCATGCCTTCACCTTTCGGCAATTTGCTGGTGCCGTAGCCGGCCATGCCCATCGCCGCGAGCAAAGTGTTGCGCAGGCGTTGCGCGCCACCGTCGTTCTTGCCCGCGCCGTCGAGCAAGGCGATCCGGTATTGCGCGGGATCCTTGCCGGCGGCATGCGCGAGTTCGTCGATCATGCTTTCGACCGCCCAGAAGGTCCAGCCCGGTGCGACCGACCGCAGCTGTCCCGACGGGGTGGCGTTGTGCGCCATCTCGTTCTTGATGGCGCGGACGTTGTGATTGGGCACGGAATAGAAGAAATCCGCACCGTTCACGGTGAAGGCATCCAGCGGTCCCTTCTTGTCGACCGAAGGCGACAGGAAATCGGGGATGCCCCAGCGCTGCGTCGGCCACGCACTGACCACGTCATGATTGAGCGCGATCAGTTTGCCATCGGCATCGAGACCCGCCTTGACTTTCTGGAACGTCAGCGGCCGCGAATAGTCCATGGTCATGTCGTTTTCGCGGGAATAGATCACCTTGACCGGCTTGCCGACGGCTTTCGCCGCCTGCACCGCGGGCACCATCATGTCGGCGTCGAGACGCCGGCCGAAGCCGCCGCCCAGCCACATCTGATGCATCACGACGAATTTGGGATCGACCCCGGCCGCTCCCGCCGCGATCGCGCCGGAGCGTGTCGCAAACTGGTTGCCGGAATAGATGTGCCAGATATCGCCCTGAAGCTGCGCGGTGGCGTTCATCGGCTCGAGCGGGGCGTGGATGTTGATGCTGGTGGTGTATTCCGCCTCCAGCACCTTGGCCGCCGTCCCGAAGGCCGCCGCGGTATCGCCGTCCTTGACGAAGAACTGCCCGGAATCGCTCAGGGCCTGCAGCCGCTTGGCTTCGTCGAGCAACGACTGGCTCGACAGTTTTGCGTTCGGACCACCATCGTAGGTGATCTTCAGCGCATCGGCCGCCTTGCGGGCGTTGGCATAGGTATTGGCTACCGCCACCACCCAGCCGGTCGTGCTCCCGGTCTTGTCGTCGAGCGTGACCGCCTTGATGAAGCCCGGCAATTTCTTTGCCGCGCTGTCGTCGACCGCCTTCACCGTGGCGCCATAGCGCACCGGCGGCGTGACGATTTTGCCGTAGACCATGCCCGGCAGATTGACGTCGATGCCGTATTTGGCTGACCCGTTGACCTTCGGCGGGATATCGAGCTGCGGCACCGAGACGCCGACCATGGTGTATTGATCGGGGGTCCTGAGCTTGATCGCCTTCAGCTCGTCCGGCGTGAAGGTCTTTGTAATTTTGCCGCTCTTGACGATGTCGGCAAAACTCATCGACTTCTTCGACTTCGGATGCGTGACCACGGAATTGCGCACCACCAG
>JACDAG010000879.1 GCA_013695565.1 Bradyrhizobium sp. | reverse complement strand
GCGACAAGTCGCTGCTGCAGACGCTACGCAGATGGCGAAACGGTGCCGACTGATATGGAGTTGCAGAAGGAAATCCTTGGTCTCGCGATCGCCTACGCGTTGCTGGGCGCGCTTTTGCTCGTCATGGCGTTACGCGCCAGTATTTCCTGGCCAATCAAACTTGGCGCGGTGCTCGTCACCAGCGCGTTTTATGGCGTGGCGTTCTTCCGCATCGAAGGCATCACCGGGTGGTCGGCGCCCGCACCGCTGCCGTCGCAATTCCAGCTCCTGTGGGCGCGGATCGTCGAACCGAACCCACTCGATCGGGATCCCGGCGCGGTGCACATTTGGGTCGAGCAACTCGATGCCGCCAATCTTCCGAGCGGTCAGCCACGGGCCCACCGCCTGCCCTATTCCGCGGCACTGGCGAGCAAGGTGACGGCGGCGCGCGACGAGATCATGAAAGGCCGTCCGCAGGGTGGGCGTGCGGCCGATTACGGAACCGGCAATGGCCAGGCCGCGCCTGAAGGTCCCTCCGATGTCTCAACGCTGCGCCCGACGGCTGCGCCGGGCGGCGACCCGATGAGCGGCGGTCCGCTCGATCTATCGTTCCTGACCGGTGAAGCCGGCAACATCGAATTCGCACCGTTACCCGTTCCGATTCTTCCGCCCAAGAACGGGCCCTGAATGCTGTTCGATGCGGGGCGTGCCCGATCAATCGAGCACGCCGGTTGGGTGCAACAGAACATCCGTCACGGTTAGCCGCGGACGGTCACAGCCCGCGTTTCATCCGTCGGCCTGTCAACAGTCCTTGCCAGCCATCTTCTCGTCAGGCTTGGCGCCCTGGGCTTCCTGCGCCGCTGTCGGCTGACCTTGCATCTGCCTCTGCGCATCTTGCGAAGAGGCCGCAGCATCGCCGGACGCACGATTCATCGCGCCGGTTGGCGGATGTTCCTTGTCGCTGGCCATGCCAGTTGTCGTCTGGCTGCTGCCGGCCGATGCAGGTCCGGAACCGGCATCCTTCAGGTTGGCGGATCGGCCGCCGGTGTCGCAGGGGCCGGCCATTGCGGTGCCAACACTCAAGAGGACGATGGAGCAACCCGCGAGAATGATTCGATTCATGATCATCTGCTTCTCCTTTGCCTCTGACATGCGCCACGGCACGTCGAGATGGACAAGAAACTGAACAGATGGTCACGGGTTCCGGGTGGCCAGGGGAATCTCGCTATTGTTTAATCGGTTCCGCCAACCACGGACGACGAGTTTTGCGAGGCCATCGATGCGATCATTGTACCGCGGAACAGTCGGGTCATTCCTTACGATGTGCTTGGCATTGCCGGCAGTTGCGCAAGACGGTACGCGCCTCCGCCAACCGATACCGAGCGCAGCAGAGTCGCCGGCAACGCTGACCGGCAAGGAACGGCTCGGAAGGAAATGGATGGACGAGCAGCGGATCGACAATTGCAATGTGCCGATCGACAAGCGCGGGTCCAGGCCGCGGCCGAGCGTCTGCCCGCACGTTCCGATGGGCTGATCAGGCGCTCACGCGCCGCCGGGCAGAGTGCAGAGAATCAGCATGTCGCTTTCGGTGTCGCTGACGCAGGCAAGGGGAGCGCTTCGCAGCTAGAGCGTTTTCCAGCGAAGTGGATACCGGTTCGCGTCAAGAAAACGCGTCAAATCAGGAATCTAGAGCCCCGTTCCGATTCAATCGGAACGGAAAAGGCTCTAGGAAGCGTCGGGAGGCGGGCTGCTATGTTGCGCCTTCTGGATCGAAGACGGCACAATTCCGAAATACCGGCGAAACACCCGGCTGAAATGCGACGAGCTCGAAAAACCCCACGAGAATGCGACATCCGTGACGGTCTTGCCGCCGTGAGTTTCCAGTTCGTGGCGGCAGTTCTGCAATCGTGCCTGCCAGATATGGTCGCTGACGGTCATGCCCCTGTCGCTGAACAACATGTGCAGATACCGCTTGGTGCAGCCAAGCGCCGCGGAAATCTGGTCGATGCTGAGATCAGGATCGCGCAGATGTTCGCGGATGAAGGCCTGAGCGCGAATATACATCGCCTCGGGGCCACCACGATCGAAACTTGCGTCCGCTTCGCGCAGCGGCAATAGCAAGAGATCGATCAGCGAATCGGCGACGACGACGGCGTTGTTCGGTGACAGTCTCGCAGCCTGGTTAAATGCGGCATGCACGAAATCATAGGCGATCCGGCCAGTACCTGTGAGTGCCGAAAGCTTGCACGCCGACATCCTCGACGGATGGAAGCCGCGCTCCTGCAACAGCGCCTTGGGCACGATGACGACGTCGTGCCGCGTCAGGGCCGGGCTGACGATCGTATGCGGACATGATACGTCGTAAGCAAGACAATCGCCGGGCGCCAATTCGATGCGCCGGCCCTCTTGCTCAAAATAGGAAATCCCGTGCGTCTGAAACAAAATCTTGACGTAGGGATGTTCGCTGGCCTTCGAACGGGAGACGGTCTGCGCGATCCGATGCTGGCTCACCTCGATCTGGCAGAGCTTCAGCGTTGAGACCGTCGTGTAATTAACTCGCGCTTCGAGCGAGGAAGCCTTCAGCGGATCTATGTCAAATTGGCCGCAGAGATCCGTCAGTGCATCTGACCAGCACTGGATCTGCTTCTTCGGCGACAATCCCGAAGTGGTAAGCGAGTGGACCGTATCAACCATTTCCAGCCACCGATTCGAGAAACGTAACCGTTGCCGCGAGAGACTCGGTCACGGTGAAGCGCCACTTACCTCGAAGCGCCATTTACCTCAATTTAGAACGGTGATTGTTGCCTAAGCAACGTATGTCCCGGCATCCACTTGACAATCCTCCGACTTAGTTTCTGTGCCGTCAAGCGAAACCTCGTCCTCGGCTGTGTGGGCATTTTCCCATCGCGCCTGCCATTGCGCCGCCGCATTCGTCCGCCTCCCGGCGAGACCTCCGTCGGAACGAAGAAAAATCGCCGAGGTTCGCTTGGGAGCAAACGCCCTTCCCTCTTGGGCAAGTTTCCCGTTTCCGAACGGGATAAGGATACGACACAAAATGGAAAAAAGTGGGTCGCCTCGGCGGAACCCAAAAGCTTCATCAGTGGGAGGACGCAATGCGCAAAGTGCTAATTGCAACTTGTCTTGGTTCGATAGCGGCGTTTACCGTCGGTAGCGCCGTGGCCAATGACGAATTGATCAAGATGTCGCAAAACCCGAAGGATTGGGTGATGCCGGCAGGCGACTACGCCAATACGCGCTACTCGAAACTCAACCAGATTACGGCGGCCAATGTCGGCAAGCTCCAGGTCGCCTGGACCTTCTCGACCGGCGTATTGCGCGGCCACGAAGGCGGACCGCTCATCATTGGCAACATGATGTACGTGCATACGCCCTTCCCAAACAAGGTCTATGCTCTTGACCTATCCAAGGACAACCAGATCGTCTGGAAGTACGAGCCGAAGCAGGATCCGAACGTCATCCCGGTGATGTGCTGCGACACGGTAAACCGCGGCGTGGCCTATGGCGACGGCAAGATCTTCCTGCACCAGGCCGACACCACGCTGGTCGCCCTCGATGCCAAGACCGGCAAGGTCGAGTGGTCCGTGAAGAACGGCGATCCGGGCAAGGGCGCGACGGGAACTTCCTCGCCGCTCGTCGTCAAGGACAAGGTCCTGATTGGTATTTCCGGCGGCGAGTTCGGCGTGCAGTGTCACGTCACCGCCTACGATCTCAAGTCAGGCAAGCAAGTGTGGCGGGCCTTCTCCGAAGGGCCGGACGATCAGCTCCTGGTCGACCCCGAGAAGACGACCGATCTCGGCAAGCCGATCGGCAAGGATTCGAGCCTCAAGACCTGGCAAGGCGATCAGTGGAAGATCGGTGGCGGCTGCACATGGGGCTGGTTGTCCTATGACCCCGCCCTGAACATGGTCTATTACGGTTCGGGAAATCCCTCGACCTGGAACCCGAAGCAGCGCCCGGGCGACAACAAATGGTCCATGACCATCTTCGCGCGCAACGCCGATACCGGTATGGCCCGCTGGGTCTACCAGATGACGCCCCATGATGAATGGGACTATGACGGCGTCAACGAAATGATCCTCAGCGATCAACCGTTCAACGGCGCGGACCGCAAGCTTCTCACCCATTTCGACCGCAACGGGCTGGCCTATACGCTCGACCGTACCAACGGCGAATTGCTGGTGGCCGACAAGTACGACCCGAAGGTCAACTGGACCACCGGTGTCGACATGAACAAGAGTTCGCCGACCTACGGTCGTCCGCAGGTTGTCAGTCAATACTCCACTGAACAGACCGGCGAGGACAAGAACACCAAGGGCGTCTGCCCGGCCGCGCTCGGTACCAAGGACGAGCAGCCGGCGGCCTATTCGCCAGACACCCAGCTGTTCTATGTGCCGACCAACCACGTCTGCATGGACTATGAGCCCTTCAAGGTGAGCTACACCGCAGGCCAGCCCTATGTCGGGGCGACGCTTTCGATGTATCCGCCTCCCGGCGAATCCCACATGGGCAACTTCATCGCCTGGGACAACAAGACCGGCAAGATCGTATGGTCGAACAAGGAGCAGTTCTCGGTGTGGTCCGGTGCGCTCGCGACCGCCGGCGGCGTGGTGTTCTACGGAACGCTCGAAGGCTACCTCAAGGCAGTCGACGCCAAGACGGGCAAGGAACTTTACAAGTTCAGAACCCCGTCCGGCATCATCGGCAACGTGACGACCTATGAGAACGGCGGCAGGCAGTATATCGCCGTGCTGTCCGGCGTCGGTGGCTGGGCAGGTATCGGCCTTGCGGCCGGTCTGACCGATCCGACCGCGGGTCTCGGCGCTGTCGGCGGCTACGCCGCGCTGAGCAACTACACGGCGCTCGGCGGATCCCTGACCGTGTTCGCTCTGCCACAGTGAGCTGAGCGATCCAATGTTCCGGCGCGTGGAGTTATTCCACGCGCCGGAGCGTCTGCCACCGAATCCCGAGGACAAGCTCGTGCGTATAATCTGGTTTGTGGGCGCCGCGATGATCTTCGTGGTCTCCGGAGGAATTACCCTCGCCGAAAACGCGGTCGATCCGACTGCCGTCAAGTCCGAGGACGGAAAGTACTTCGACAAGGAAGGCACTCCGACCTTCAAGGTCGCCGCCGACGGCACGGTGGATTGGTACACCTACTCCGGATACCGCCGCTACCACTCGGAATGCCATGTCTGCCATGGCCCTGACGGGATGGGATCGACCTACGCCCCTGCCCTTACGGACTCGGTCAAGACCATGAGTTACGGCGACTTCGTCGGCGTGGTTGCGAGCGGACGCAAGAACGTGAGTTCGTCGCAGGAGAACGTCATGCCTGCACTTGGCGATAATCCGAACGTCGCCTGTTACATGGACGACCTCTACATCTATCTGCGCGCCCGCGCCAATGACGCGGTCGGGCGTGCGCGTCCGGCCAAAAAGGAAGACAAGCCGGCGGCCTACACCGAAGCGGAGAATTCTTGCATGGGCAGGAAATGACCCGTCGACGCTTGCAAAGGATTGGTCACGCCGAGTTCCTGCAGCGCCTTGAAATGCGAAAGTGGAGTTGAGAATGAAGACACGTGCGGCTGTCGCGTTCGAGGCCAAGAAACCTCTCGAGATCATTGAAGTTGATCTCGAGGGACCGAAGGCCGGCGAAGTCCTTGTCGAGATCAAGGCGACAGGAATCTGCCACACGGACGCCTATACGCTGGACGGTTTCGACAGCGAGGGAATCTTTCCGTCAATCCTCGGCCATGAGGGCGCCGGCATCGTTCGCGAGGTCGGCCCGGGCGTTACGTCGGTGAAACCGGGAGACCACGTGATCCCGCTTTACACCCCGGAATGCCGCCAGTGCAAAAGTTGTCTGAGCGGCAAGACCAACCTCTGCACCTCGATCCGCGCCACACAGGGTAAGGGCGTGATGCCCGACGGCACGTCGCGGTTCAGCTACAAGGGCAAGCCGGTCTTCCATTACATGGGCTGCTCGACGTTTTCGAATTTTACGGTGTTACCGGAAATTGCGGTGGCAAAGATCCGCGAAGACGCTCCGTTCGACAAGAGTTGCTACATCGGCTGCGGCGTGACGACCGGCGTCGGCGCGGTGGTCAACACCGCCAAGGTCACGCCGGGCGCCAATGTGGTCGTGTTCGGACTTGGCGGAATCGGACTTAACGTGATTCAGGGCGCCAGGATGGTCGGCGCCGACAAGATCATCGGGGTCGATATCAACGACAGCAAGGAAGAATGGGGCCGCCGCTTCGGCATGACGCATTTCGTCAATCCGACCAAGACCGGCGGCGATATCGTTGCGCATCTGGTCACGCTCACCGACGGCGGCGCCGACTACACCTTCGATTGCACCGGCAATACCACCGTGATGCGCCAGGCGCTCGAGGCGTGTCATCGCGGCTGGGGCGTCTCCGTGGTGATCGGGGTAGCGGAATCCGGCAAGGAAATCGCGACCCGGCCGTTCCAGCTCGTGACTGGCCGCGTGTGGAAAGGAACCGCGTTCGGCGGCGCGCGTGGCCGCACCGATGTCCCCAAAATCGTCGACTGGTACATGAACGGAAAGATCGAGATCGACCCGATGATCACCCACGTCCTCAAGCTGGAGGAGATCAACAAGGGCTTCGATCTGATGCACGAAGGCAAGTCGATCCGATCGGTCGTCGTATTCTAGAGTCAGAGAACGTCAAACATAAGGAGGATAGGCCCATGACTGTTCATATCCACCCATCGATCGACAACGGCGTCAAGAAGGGCTCGGGTAGTTTTGCCGGCGGCACCCTTGTCTGCAAGTGCAGCGACAAACCGGTCAAGGTCGGCATCAAGGGTGATGTCGCCCATAACCACGCCTGTGGCTGCACCAAATGCTGGAAGCCGGCCGGGGCAACCTTCTCGGTGGTCGCCGTCGTGCCACGCGAAAATGTGACGGAGCTGGAGAACGGCGACAAGCTGCAGATTATTGATGCGTCGGCAGCGATCCAGCGGCACGCCTGCAAGGCCTGCGGCACGCATATGTACGGCCGGATCGAGAACAAGGGACATCCCTTCTACGGTCTCGACTTCATCCACCCCGAACTATTCCAGGAAGCCGGTTCGGCGGCGCCGGGGTTCGCGGCGTTTGTGTCGTCCGTGATCGAGGCCGGCGTCAATCCATCCGAGATGGCCGGCATCAGGGACCGTCTCAAGGAGCTAGGGCTCGAGCCTTATGAT
>JACDAG010000679.1 GCA_013695565.1 Bradyrhizobium sp. | reverse complement strand
ACCAAGAAACGCGTCCTCGGTGAATTCAAGCGCAGGGACGTTGTTGTTTTGACGCGTTTTCTTCACGCCAACCGATCCCCACTTCGCTCGAAAACGCTATGAGTCATCAGCCCGCAATTCATGGGCAAGGCCGGCATCGGCCAAAAGCTGGCGCGCCTCGCAGTTATCGTCGTCATGGACCAGAATGCGGCGTGGCAGGACGCCCAGCGATCCCTCGATCACGCTCATGTTCTGGTCCAGCACCAGATGATGGATATTGGCGCCGTCGAGCAGCGCGCCGACCGCGGAAACCAGCACAATATCGTTGGTCCGAACCAATTCCCGCAATTTGCGTTCTCCTTCATCGGCCCGGTGCGAGGGCCGGTCAGTGCGTGTCAACCGCTACCTGCCCTTGCCGCCTCAGCCTGCACTTTCTATTGTAGGTAAGGATAGTGCGAATTGGCCAGATTTGGAGACCAGCGTGGCGGTTATTGTACCTTTCGAGAGCCCGTCAAACGCCTCGATCGATGAGCTGGTCGGGCTCGTCGCCGCCGACATGGAGCGGGTCAATGCCACGATCCTGTCGCGGACCGGGTCGGAAGTCACCATGATCCCCGAGGTCGCCAACCACCTGATCTCGTCAGGGGGAAAACGGCTGCGCCCGATGCTGACGCTGGCGATGGCGAGCCTCACCGGCTATTCCGGCGACGGCCATATCAAGCTCGCCGCCTCCGTCGAGTTCATGCACACCGCGACACTGCTCCACGACGACGTGGTCGACGAGAGCGAGTTGCGGCGTGGCAAATTGTCGGCGCGGATGCTGTGGGGCAATGAGGCCAGCGTGCTGGTCGGCGATTTCCTGCTCGGCCAGGCCTTCCGCATGATGGTCGAGGTCGGCTCATTGCGGGCGCTCGACATCCTCTCCTCGGCAGCCGCCACCATCGCCGAGGGCGAGGTGATGCAGCTCGCGGCCGCCAAGAACACCGCGACCACCGAGGACGAATATCTCGCGGTCATCCGCGGCAAGACCGCCGAATTGTTCGCAGCGGCCTGCGAGGTCGGGCCCGTGATCGCCAACCGTCCGAAGGCCGAACAGACCGCGTGCCGCTCGGTCGGCATGAATCTCGGCATCGCGTTCCAGCTCGTCGACGACGTGCTGGACTATGGCGGCAAATCGGCAAAGCTCGGCAAGAACGTCGGCGACGATTTCCGCGAGGGCAAGATCACGCTGCCGGTGGTGCTGGCGTTCCGCCGCGGCAATGCCTCTGAACGCGCGTTCTGGGTCAAGGCGCTGGAGCGCGGCGAAATCGGCGGAGGCGATCTCGATCACGCCATCGGGTTGATGACCAAGCATCGGGCACTGGAAGACACCATCAGCCGCGCCCATCATTACGGCGCGATGGCCGTCGATGCGCTGGCGCTGTTTCCGGCCTCCCCGATGAAGACCGCGCTCGAGCAGGTCGTGGCGTTCTGTTTGGCCAGGTCGCATTGAAGATTTGTAGGGTGGGTGGAGCGAAGCGATACCCACCGATCGCGATGCACGAAGGTGATGGGTTTCGCTTCGCTCTACCCATCCAACGGCAGCGGCGCACTGCATGAGCGGCTCGAGCTTTTCCCTCTTCCTTGCCGCCGCCCTGATCATCGCTGCCGTCCCCGGTCCCGGCATCTTCTATGTCGCGGCACGGACGCTGTCGGGCGGCAGGACAACCGGCATTGCCTCGACATTGGGGACCGCGCTTGGCGGGCTCGTCCATGTGATCGCGGGCGCACTGGGCGTTTCGGCGATCATCCTCGCCAGCGCCGAGCTTTTCACGGCACTCAAATTTGCCGGCGCGCTTTATCTGATCTGGCTTGGCATCCGGACGTTTCGCGAGGGCCGGCAGCAGATGCCGGATCAGATCAGCCCGGCCAGTGCGCAACAGGCGTTTCGCGAGGGCGTCCTGGTCGAAGCGCTGAACCCGAAAACCGCGGCGTTTTTTCTGGCTTTCATTCCGCAGTTCATCGACACCGCCAGCGGTCACCCTGCCCTGCAATTCGCGGTGCTCGGCCTGATCTCGGTTTTGCTCAACACCCTCGCTGATGTCGTCGTGGTGATGATGGCGGCGACCGCCCGAGCAGGGCTGGTACGCCGGCCGCGTCTCGTGCAGCGCCTGCGGCAGGGCTCGGGGCTGTTCATCGCCGGGCTCGGCATCTCGCTGGCGCTGGTGCGGCGGCCTGCCAATTAATCGTAGGGTGGGTGGAGCGAAGCGATACCCACCGATTGCGCTGATCGAAGATGATGGGTTTCGCTTCGCTCTACCCATCCTACGAAGATTACGAAGACCTCAGCTCAACGTGCCTGCGTGCACCCACCAGCCGGGATGATCGCGGCGGATTTTCTCCGCGGCGCGGCCGGCATCGGCGGTGTTTTCATAGATCGCAAAACAGGTCGCACCCGAGCCCGACATCCGCGCCAGCCAGGCGCCATTGGTGGCGTTGAGGGCTGATATCACTTCACCGATGACCGGCTGAATACGCGTCGCCGGGGCTTCCAGATCGTTGGTGCTGGCCGCCAGCACTTCGACCCAATCCTCGACCGAGGCGCCGGCTTCCGGCCAGTCGGTGCCGCGGAAAATATCGGTGGCACCGACCAGCAATTGGCCGTTACGCAGGCCGAGCGCTTTGAACACGTCCTTGGTCGGAACGGGAACGCAGGGGTTGATCATCACGCAGGGCAGGATCGGCAGGCTGAGCGGCGTCAGGGTGTCGCCGACGCCGGTCATGTCGCAGGCGCGCGAGGCAAGGCAGACCGGCACGTCGGCGCCGGTCGCGAGTGCGACCTCGAGCAGCCGTTCGTCGTCGAGCGACAACCCGTTCAATTTTGCCAGCAGCCGAAGTGCCGCCGCCGCATCGGCCGAACCGCCGCCGATGCCGGCCGCGACCGGCAATACCTTCTCAAGCGTGAAACTGCCGGACTTCAGGCCCGGCACGCGCTCAGCCAGCAGACGCGTCGCTTTCAGCACCAGATTGTCCGAGGTCTCGCCGCAGGCCTGCGCCAGCGGTCCGGACATTTGCAATGAGAGCTCGGGACTCGGCGTCAGCGTCAAACGGTCGGCGCAGTCGGCAAATGCCACCACGCTTTCCAGATCATGAAAGCCGTCAGTGCGGCGGCCAACGACCCTCAGGGTCAGGTTGACCTTGGCACGCCCCTCATCAATCAACGCCGGCATTGCCGAACAAGCCCCCCAAAGCCTTCGATCTAGCCGCCCTTGCCGTCTTCTTTTTTCTTGTCGGCAGAGGCCGCGTTGGACGTGTCGTCGGGCAGGCCATTGGCAATCTTGGCCTCGATCTTCGGCAATTCTTCCGCCTCGGGCTTCAGGTCGCGGGCATGGGCCCACTGGAATTTGG
>JACDAG010000870.1 GCA_013695565.1 Bradyrhizobium sp. | reverse complement strand
TAATCCGGCAGTTTGGTATCCTTACCGACGAGAAATGGACGCAGCAGATTGTCCACCAAGCCAATGACGAGCAGCCCGTAAAGGATGAGCGTAACGCTCTGCCATACTGCCCCGGTCGCCAAAAGGTAAATTGCGACGGGCGCCCACACCAGTCCGGCTCCTATCGCGGGTATCAGGGAAAGGAAGGCCATCAGCACTGCCCACAGAAGGGGCGCTTGAATGCCTAAAAACCAGAAGGCCAAACCGCCGAGCGCTCCCTGGGTGATGGCGATCAGGATGCTCCCTTTAACCGTTGCGCGAACCACCTCGGCGAATCTGGTGAACAATGTGGACTTCTGATAGCCGGGAAGGGGAATCATCGCCTTGAGCTTCAACGCGAGCGCCGTGCCGTCACGCAAAAGAAAAAACAGGAGGTACAGCATGATGCCGAGGCCAATGATGAAATCGAAGGTGCTCATGCCGACGGTGAGCGCCTGAGGCACCAGAACCTGCCCACCTTTGACAGCGCCCGATGCCATCGAGTCGCGAAGGGCCGAGAAATCCGGCAAGTTGAAGCTATCCAGGACACCTCTGGCCCAGCCTGGCAGCGCATCGAAGACGCGATGGGCGTAGCCGGCGAAGTCATACTCTCCGGCCTTCATCTTGGCGTAAAGGCTCGAGCCCTCTCGCGCCAGCGATGCCGCGATCATGGCCAGCGGCAAAATGACCATGGCGATGATGATGAGGATCGTCAGCGATGCCGCCAGGTTCGGCCGCTCTCCCATCCTTCGCTGCAGCTGGCGATTCAGAGGCGCAAAGATCACGGCCATGACCATGGCCCAGAGAATGGCACCATAAAAAGGGTAGAGGACCCATCCAAACGCAACGGTGACGGCGACGAGCAGCAGCAGAAAAGTTTGATGCTCAACCTTGCGCACCCCAGCACTCCTTTGTCACACCACACCCTGCCCAACCACCGAAATCTGAACGCCTCGTACTGCTTGGCCTTCTCTACCAGAGCATCGCGCACCTTTCCCGGCGCCAGCAAGGCGACCTGTTTACGCGCTTCGCGGGCGCATTCAGCGGCTGTATCCTGGGTTTTATTGTCCATGGCGCACCTCTAATTGAAAACGCTTGAATGGACCTCTCGTTCCCTTGGAAGCCCCTTGAACGAGTTGGCCCTCCGCCGTGAAAACAAGCTTGCCGCACCGCGGCTTAGAGCAGCACCCAGCGGCCTTAATGAACCACCATCAAACCGGCGAACGCGCCGCGAGCTGCAACTTCATCACCGCGATGACGTCATTGATTTGCGACAGGTCGTTGGTGGTGCGTTTTACCAATAGCGCGCCCTGCAGCGCGCCGAAAATGAATCGCGCCACCTTGGACGCCGGTGCCGCGAGCGCGAACTCGCCGCGCGTCACCCCGCGTTTGAGAATTTCGGTCAGCCAGACCTGATGGGTCTTGAAGAAGTGGTCGACGCGTTCGCGGACCATTGGTGGCAGCGCCATCATCTCGCCGGCCAGCGCGCCGCTCAGGCACACCCGGTCCGGCGTGCTGGCGAACTGCAGATAAGGCTGGACGTAGAAATCGAGCATCGTCATCGACGATTGCGACTGGTCGTCGGCAATCGCTGATAGCGCTTCCCCGAACCTTGCGATGTAGCGGTCGACGACGGCGACGCCGAGATCGGTCTTGGACGGGAAGTGATAGTGGATGCTGGCCTTGCGGATGCCGAGGCTGTCGGCGATGTCCTGATAGCTGAACGCGCTGTAGCCGCGCGTCTGGATCAGCGTCTCGGCGAGATCGAGGATCTGTTCTGCGGTCTCTGATCTCTGCTTCGGCGCCGTCGGTGCCATCGTCTTCCTGTCAGGGTCTTCCTGTCATGCCATCGGGCGCAGGTGACCTCGCTTCGCCCAATAGGTCGAGCCGACCTTCGAACCGAACCCGCTGCGGGAGCCCGCGGGATTCCGGATCCACGTTCCTGCCTTGTACGATCCGTGCCGGTCCGACACCTCGCCGGAAAGCACGAATATCTCTTCACCGCCCGGCTGGTCGGCTTCGGTCAGATCGGTCCCCGGCGGCAGCCGCTCAAGGGTTACGCTTTCTCCGGTGTCGGGCGCAAGATGCAGCGGCAGCCGGATCAGGCCGTTTGGCTCGGCCAATTTCCAAATAGCCTTGGCGGTGTCGATGACAACGCGTTTGGTTTCCGTTGGCGGCATCTGCCGCAGTTTGACGAGGATGATGCAGCCGGGGCCTGTTCGCGGCGTATGGCGGCTGCGCGGCGGGTTGCGCACATAGGTGCCCTCGCCATAGTCGCCGTGCTCGTCGAAGAACACGCCTGATAGCACGAGGAATTCCTCGCCGAGTGCGTGCTCATGCGCGGGAAACGCGCTTGACGGCGCGTAGCGGACCAATGAGGTGGCGCGCGCGACCTCGCCGCCAATGCGGTCGAGCAGGCGGCGCTCGACACCCGCTTGTGGCGAGGCCATCCAGGGCAGCGCATCGGTCGCGATCACGACGCGCTGGGTGAAGTCGGCGTTGACGAGTTCGTTCGACATGTTAGGCCTCTTGGAATCTTATGCCATTTAATTGAATCCGTCGTGCCGCGGTCTCGGTGCACCTTTCCCGCTTGCGGGGGTCGAGGCGAGCGAAGCTCGCTCTTAGGT
>JACDAG010000678.1 GCA_013695565.1 Bradyrhizobium sp. | reverse complement strand
CGAGGTAATAACCGCGCGTGCGCAGTTCGCCCGCGGTCAGTTCCTTGTCGCCGATGTTGTAGAGCAACAGCGCCTGCACCGAATTGATGTCGGCGCGACCGCGGCGATCGAATTCATCCTTGATGACATCGAGCAGGCGGCGATGCAGCCGTTCGACCAAGGTCAACGCTTCGAGATAGAGCGGCTGCACCGGAGCTTGTCCCGGAGCACGGTCAGCGGTTTCCACCGCCGTTGCAACGGCTTTCATCATGACACTTCCCCTGTTGTCGTTTTATCGACTTATTCGACGAAACTTGTGTCCCGCCTGATAGCTTCAACTTAAGGGGGGCGTTTGAAGATCAGCTTAAATAAGACAATAAAGAGATCATGAATTTAAGAGAGTGAATCGCGGATTAAGCCCATGGATAAAGGGCTTTTCGCAAGGTTTCGTTGACGGTGGCAGCCCTCTGTTCACGCTTCGTCTGGGTTGCCTGTCGCATTCCAAAACAGGTTCGTTTGAATTCGAAACGCCTGCGTAAGGGGTGTGAGGGAACCCTTTACGGTGACTGAAAAGTTACCGGCAAAATAATCGAAAATTGTACGGGATCGCATCGCGAAGTTTGCACGCGGACAGGCTAGTGCAGTTAACAATTCGGGCTTCATCCTGCGCGACGGCGCGGAGCCGGTCATCGGGCTCGCATCATTCCAGCACACGTGCGTCCCTGCTATGGCGGCCGTTCGCGCGCGGCCATCCAGGCGAGGCCGAGATACGCCGCCAGCATCACAGCTTCGACACCGACCACCGTCAGGCTGCCGCCGTAGATCCCCGGAAACATCAGTTCGATCACCGCCATCGACACCACTGTCGTGAGCCACACCACCGCGCCCCATGGCGTCGCCAGCCAGAGGCCGACGGCGGCGACGAGTTCGATCACCGCGAAATAGATCGTCGCGGTCTGCCAGGCCATCGACTGGTTTTCGAACGCCTCTTCCTCGCCGCCGATGAAACCGGTGACCTGCGCCCAATGATAAAGCCCCTTGGCGATCGAGATGACCGCCATGATGCGCAGGAACAAGACCAGCCGCCGGGTCCACGCATTATCGTCCGGCTCTATCCGCTCGGACGAGATCGCCGCCACCGACATCGCATTGTCTCTGGCGTTATCCCTGGCATTGTCCCGATTGTCCCGCGACGGGTCGCGCGCGGAGGTGTCAGACATGAGAATCGGTGCTCACAGGCGAAAAGAGGTAATTCCCGGGACTCTTGGCCCGCCGGGCCGGCAAAATCAATTGCCGCTGATGCAAATCAAGCCTGCGGTGACGTGGCCGTTGGGGAATGCTAGAATTAGACCAGGTCCAAATCAGGCCAAATCAGCCTTCCGCCGGGGAGTATCATCAGATGGCGATCAAATTCGGGCGTCCGATCGAAATGCGCGATGCGACGCGACACCAGAGCGCCCTCGCCCCTTCCACGCTCGACCTCGCCATCCGCCCCCGGCGCAACCGCAAGGCCGAATGGGCGCGGCGGATGGTGCGGGAAAACGTGCTGACGACCGATGACCTGATCTGGCCGCTGTTCGTGGTCGGTGGCCATAATAAGCGCACCGCCGTTGCCTCGATGCCCGGCATCGACCGCATCACCGTCGATCAGGCGGTCCGTGATGCCGAGCGCGCGGTAAAGCTGAACATCCCCTGCCTCGCGCTATTCCCTTACACAAACCCTTCGCTGCGCGACGAACAGGGCTCCGAGGCGCTAAACCCCGACAACCTCGTCTGCCAGTCGGTGCGCGCGATCAAGAAGGAATTCCCGGGTCTCGGCGTGCTCTGCGACGTCGCGCTGGATCCCTTCACCAGCCATGGCCATGACGGGCTGATCGAGGACGGCAAAATCCTCAACGACGAAACGGTCGCGGTGCTGGTGCGGCAGGCGCTGGTACAGGCCGAAGCCGGCTGCGACGTGATCGCGCCCTCCGACATGATGGACGGCCGCGTCGGCGCGATCCGCGAGGCGCTGGACGATGCAGGTTTTACCGATGTGCAGATCATGTCCTATGCGGCGAAATACGCCTCGGCCTTCTACGGCCCGTTCCGCGATGCCATCGGTTCGGCAAAGACGCTGACCGGCGACAAACGCACCTATCAGATGGACAGCGCCAATTCCGACGAAGCGCTGCGCGAGGTCGAACTCGACATCGCCGAAGGCGCCGACATGGTGATGGTCAAACCGGGCATGCCCTATCTCGACATCGTGCGGCGGATAAAGGACACCTTTGCGATGCCGACCTTCGTGTACCAGGTGTCCGGCGAATACGCGATGATCGCGGCCGCCGCCGGCAATGGCTGGATCGACGGCGAACGCGCGATGATGGAAAGCCTGCTCGCCTTCAAGCGCGCCGGCGCCGATGGTATTCTGACATACTTCGCGCCGAAGGCGGCGGAGAAGATCAAGGCGGAAGGGTAACCCCATCCGTCGTCCCTGCGAACGCAGGGACCCATAACCACCGATGCTCGTGCTTACGGGAAGTCGGCGAGCACGTTTGTCTAACTGATGGGCCGCGGCGTATGGTATCGCGGTTCGGGTAATAGCGG
This sequence comes from Bradyrhizobium sp., assembly GCA_013695565.1. Lineage (GTDB taxonomy): Bacteria > Pseudomonadota > Alphaproteobacteria > Rhizobiales > Xanthobacteraceae > Bradyrhizobium. Next base: position 8,821 of record JACDAG010000678.1, on the reverse strand, counting down.
TGGCGGCGCTTCGAATGCTGGCGGCGCCTGGCGGAACGATGGCGGGGTGCAGCCGCATGCGTTCGATCCGGATTTCCAGCCGGAACTGTTTCGCGGCGTGTTGACGCGACGGGTGTTCGCGTTCCTGATCGACCTCGTGGTGCTGTCGATCCCGGTCATCCTCGCTGTGATCTTCATCTTTTTCTTCGGCATCATCACCCTCTCGCTGGGGTGGGTGCTGTTTGGCCTGGTATCCCCGGCCACGGTGATTTGGGCCATCGTCTATTACGGCTCCTCGCTCGGCGGCCCACATTCGGCGACCGTGGGCATGCGCGTGATGGATCTGGAACTGCGCACCTGGTACGGGGCACCCGGCTATTTCGTGCTCGGTGCGACGCACGCCGTGCTGTTCTGGGTGTCGATCTCGTTCCTGACGCCGCTGGTGCTCCTGGTCGGACTGTTCAACGGCCGCCGCCGGCTGCTGCATGACATCATCCTGGGAACCGTCGTCATCAACAGCTCGGTTCGTACCCAGGTTGTACCTCAGCCACGCGCTTATTAAGGGATGTACGCGCCAAAGCGATTGACCGTCAGCCCCGGCGGCGCGATGCTGGAGTTCGGCCCGGATCAGGATCGGGGCCGACCTTGCCGCCACCGGTACCAATTCTTCACCGGAAAGCGTTATCGTTCGCCGTTTCGGAGGCCTGACGACCCGAAGTGACCCAGCATTCGCGTGATACCCCGCAGTTTTACCTGACGGCGCCCTCGCCCTGCCCTTATTTGCCGGGCCGGCATGAGCGCAAGGTGTTCACGCATCTGGTCGGCGACAAGGCCGGCGACCTCAACGACCTCCTCACCCATGGCGGTTTCCGCCGCAGCCAGTCGATCGCCTACCGGCCGGCCTGCGACCAGTGCCGCGCCTGCGTTTCCGTCCGCGTCGTCGCCAACGAGTTCCGGCCCTCGCGCAATTTCCGCAAGATTTTGGCGCGCAACGCCGACATCGTCGGCGAGCAGCGCAGCGCGGTGCCCACTTCCGAGCAATATTCGGTCTTCCGCGCCTATCTCGACCGCCGCCACCGCCATGGCGGCATGGCCGACATGACCGTGCTGGACTACGCGATGATGGTGGAAGACAGCCACGTCGAGACCCGCATCATCGAATACCGCAAGCGCAACGTCGATTCCGGCATCACCCGCCGCGGTGAGGATTTGATCGCGGTAGCGCTGACCGACGTGCTCAGCGACGGGCTGTCGATGGTGTACTCGTTCTTCGAGCCGTCGGAGCATGCCCGTTCGCTCGGCACCTTCATGATCCTCGATCACATCACGCGCGCAAGACGCCTGGGGCTGCCTTACGTCTATCTTGGCTACTGGATCGAAGGCTCCAAGAAGATGGACTACAAGGGCCGCTTCCTGCCGCAGCAGCGGCTGGCGCCCTCCGGCTGGCTGCGCATCGACGCGTCAGGCGAAGTGCCGTCGGAGCCGCAGGACTAGCGCGAACCTATCGCGCCTTTTTCTTCTTTGAGCCGTTGAGTTCTGCCGCGGCGCGTATCAGCGTCTTGAAGGCATCCGCATTGATTTCGACGCCCTCGTGGATGTCGATGGCGCGCCGTGTGTTGCCTTCGAGGCTGGAGTTGAACAGTTTTGACGGGTCCTTGACCGACGCGCCCTTGGCGAAAGTCAGCTTCACCGCGCTCTTGTAGGTCTCGCCGGTGCAGATGATGCCGTCGCGTTCCCAGACCGGAACGCCGCGCCACTTCCACTCCTCGACCACATCGGGCACCGCCTGTTTGATCAGCGCGCGGACATGGGCCAGCGTCTTGCCGCGCCAGTCGCCAAGCTCCTTGATCCTCGCGTCGATCAGCCTGGATGGGGATTCGTCCTTGGACGTTACGGTCTTCTTCATCGTTGCGCTCTTCATGTTACTGGTACCTCATTCGGCTATTTTCAATTTGCGAAACTACCACGGCCCACCTGGTCGGGGTTAAGGCACGAGAAATCCCGGCAGCGCGGCTGCCTGCTTCACCCAGCTCGCGACCTGCGCCTCGTCGAGTTCGTCGCCTTCATGGATATTGAGGTAGCGCGTGTTCTTGTCCTTGCTGGGGTCGGGCGGCAGCGGTCGCAGTGACGCGCCGCGAAAGAACGCCAGCTTGATATAGCGCGTGTAGACGTGAAGCCCGAGGAACCAGCCCTGACCCTCGATGCCGTAGAATGGTGAGTTCCACTTCACAGCCTTGCGCTCGTGAGGGAGGGTTCGCACGATCAGCGCGTCGAGGCGCTTGCCGACGTCGCGCTTCCAGCCCGGCATAGCACCGATGTAAGCCTGCACCGGCGCATCGCCGTCCGCCATCGCGATTTGCGGATTGCCGCCTGATAGCAGCCTCGGCTTCGCGGCGACCCGCTTGGCGCCGGCTTTCTTTGCGACCTTCCGCGATTTCTTGGCTGCCTTCATGTTCACGCTCAGTTCACTACCCGCTACGCCACTTGGTGGCATAGGGCAGCATGAACAAGTACAGACCGCTGAACAGCAGCAGGAAGAGCGGCGGTAGGGCCAGGAAGCCTATCCAGTCGGCATGCGTCCCCAGCACGACGGCGATGATGTTGGTGATGACGGCCACCGTAAAGGCAATGGACAGCCAACGGTGGATCTGCCGAAGCCACATGTTCCGGTTCACTGATATCTCCTCTTTTTACATACATTGCTCGACCGCAAGGCTTACTCGCCTTTCGCGAGGGTCTGCTCCAGGTTTGCAAAGAACTGCTGCCAACCGTGCTTGGCGCCGCCGTAAGCCTGCGGCTGATCCGGCCGGAAGCCTGACTGCTCCATGCGCAAATGGGTCCCCGTGCGCGTTGCCGTGAGCGTCCAAATCACCACACTCGTCAGATTGTACGCCGCTTCTTCGTGCTTGAAATTCCAGGTGTAGGTCAGCGTCTTCTGCGGCTCGACCGCGAGCACCTCGCAATCCAGCACGCCACCCCAGTCGCCGCGCAGATTGAAGCTGTGGCCCACGACAGGCTTGAAGTCGTTCTTCATCAGCCACTCCTCGATCAAATGCGGCTGCGTCAGCGCGCGCCAGAGTTTTTCCGGCGGATGCGGAAACTCACGTTCGACGACGACGGAGCGGGTTTCGGTCGCGATGTTCATTGGTCCATCCTCTTGAGGAGATCTTCGAGATCGTCAAAGCGGCTCTGCCAGAAGCCGGCCATCTGGCTGGTCCAGTCGATCAGCGGGGAAAGCGCGCCGAGCTGCGCGCTGTAATGGGTCTGTCGTCCTTCGTGGCGGTCGCGCACAAGCCCGGCCTGCTTGAGAACGCCGAGATGCTTTGAGACCGCCGGTTGCGAGACCCCTGCCCGTGCCGTCAGCGCCCCGACCGTCTGCTCTCCCTCACGGCACAGCCGCTCGAAAATCGCCCGACGGGTCGGGTCGGCAAGCGTTCGGAAGAGCATGTCTTGGGCAGCTGACATCTGGATCAATAACTCGCTGGTTATTGATTGACGTATAACTGGGGAGCTATGAGTTAGTCAAGCGGCGGTTACAAATATTTTCGAGGCAATCCAGCGACGCACCGGCTGACGGCGGCAGCGGTGGACACGCGGCGGAATATCTTCAACTCGCAGGTTTGCGTCGTGATAAGGGTCGAAGGGTATTCGCACGCACGTTTTTCGCTGGAGCCATTTGCCCTCATGGACGAGCCGGGCCCTTCCGCCGCCGCGGTGCCTCCACAGGTATCGTACGACTGGCTGCAGCGCCGGATCGTCATCGCAGCGGTCGCGTTCGCACTGGCACTGCTCGCTGTGCAGGCGTTTCAGGCCTGGAACGGGTATCGCACGGTCCGCAGCGAAGCCGAACGACGCGCGAGCAACCTCGTCTACCTCTTGAGCGCCCACATGCAGGAGGCGGCGGCGGCGCTCGATGCCTCGCTGGCGCAGGTCGCAGCCGCCGGCGCGCGACTGGGCGGTCCGTCCGGCAACGCAGGCGACTGGAACGCCGTGCTGACGGGCGCGATTGCCGGCCTGCCAAATACGGGCTCGCTCACCGTCATCGACAGCGAGGGCATCATCCGCCATGCAACGGTCGCGAGTCTTTTGGGTCAGTCGCGGCGAGACCTCTATTTATTCCAGACGCTCCGCCAGCAAGTGAATACCGGAATGATGGCGGACCGGCCGTTCAAAAGCCTCGTGACCGGCGACATGCTGATTCCGCTCGGGCGACGGCTCGAAGGCCCTGCCGGTACGTTTCAAGGCGTCGCGGTGGCGACCTGGCGCTTGCCCCAATTGCGGGCCTTCTACCATTCGATCGACGTCGGTCCCGGTGGGCTGATCCGTATCCTGCATCCCGACGGGCAGGTTCTATTCCGCGAGCCGTCGTCGCAGGACCCGATCGGCGAACCGGCGCTGCAAGACCCCGTCTACCTGGCTCACCGCGCCGGAAAGACCAAAGCCCTGCTCGAGGAGGACTCCAGCCCCGATGGACGTCCCCTCATTACCGCCTTCCAGACGCTATCGTCGCCCGGAATCCTGCTTGCGGTTTCTCTTGATCGCAAGGTCGCGTTCGCGGAATGGCGCAACAACCTCGGAGCGCCAACTGGCGCAGTCCCAGAAGATGGAAGGCGTCGGCCAGTTGACCGGCGGCGTCGCCCACGACTTCAACAACCTCCTGACCGTCATCATCGGCAATCTGGACATGCTGGCCGAATGGCCCGGCGCGGACGCACGCGCGCGCGAGACGGCCGACATTGCGCTGCGCGCCGCCGATCGCGGCGCCGATCTCGTGCGCAGCCTGCTGGCGTTCTCGCGAAAGCAGCCGCTGCAGCCGCGCGTGGTCAATCTGAACGAGATCGTGCTGGAAACCGACCATCTGCTGCGGCGAACCCTCGGCGAACAGGTCGAACTGGAAACCAGCCCGGAACGCGCGATCTGGCTGACCATGGTCGATCCCGCGCAATTGCAGGCCGCCCTGATCAACCTCGCGGTGAACGCGCGCGACTCGATGCGGCAAGGCGGCAAGTTGACGATCGAGACCGGCAACGTCGTGCTCGATGAGGACTACGCACTGCAGAATGCGGATGCCAAGGCCGGCGCCTACGTCCTGCTGGCCGTCAGCGATACCGGCTCCGGGATTCCCGCCGCCATCCTGGACCGCGTGTTCGAACCGTTCTTCACGACCAAGGAAACCGGCAAGGGAACCGGCCTCGGCCTCAGCATGGTCTATGGCTTCATCAAGCAGTCGAACGGCCACATCAAGATCTACAGCGAAGTCGGACACGGCACGACCGTGAAGCTCTATCTGCCGCGAAGCGAGGCCTCGGCGGTTGTGGAAGCTCCTGTAAGCGCGTCGGCGCTGGACTCGCCCGGCAACGAGACCGTGCTTGTCGTCGAAGACGACGCGATGGTGCGCGATTTTGTCGTGCAGCAGTTGCGGCAGCTTGGTTACCGGACGCTGCTGGCCGAGAACGGCAATGCAGCCCTGGCTGTTCTCGACGGTGATGCCGCGATCGATCTGTTGCTGACCGACGTGATCCTTTCGGGAACGCTGACGGGCAAGCAGGTCGCCGACGCCGCCGCGCAGCGGCGACCCGGCCTCAAGGTGCTGTTCATGTCCGGCTATACCGAGAATGCGATCGTGCATCACGGCAGGCTCGACCCCGGCGTCATGCTGCTGTCAAAACCGTTCCGCGCCACCGAACTCGCGCAGATGGTTCGCCGGGCGATCGCCGGCAACCAGACCAGCGACGCGTGATACGACGGCGATCGCCCCGTTGATATCAGCTATCCCGTGTATTGCAGACTCAAACCGGACATCGCTTCAGGTCCGAAAAGTGCAACAACCGACATCGTTGCCATTTGTTATATATCCTTTGGTGGTAATGAAAGAGCTTCGATGACACTGTGGCGATTACCGCCTTATTTCTGACCTGTTCCATTCAGGCGGCATTCAGTGTGAGTTTCTTAGTGGAGTATAATAGTCCTCACGTGGGTTTCTCATGAAGCATGTACGCAATTTCATACTGGCCCTGTTCTCGGTGCTTCTTCTCGGAGGGTTGGCCCTAGTCAGCGCCAAGGCGGCGGAGACGCGTGTCGCATTGGTCATCGGCAATGCGAATTATCCATCCGGAGTGCTTCCGACACCCGCCAATGATGCCGGATTGATCGCGCAAACTCTTCAGGCCGCGGGTTTCGATGTCACCGGCGTTCGCGACCTTGATCAGGATTCGCTGCGGAAGACGTTCAGGGACTTTATCGCCAAGGTATCTGCGGCCGGCCCCGATACAGTGTCATTCGTCTACCTCAGCGGTTACGGATTGCAGTTGGAAGGCGAAAACTACTTCGTGCCGACGGACGCCAACATCGCGCGTGATGTGAATGTCTCGTCCGAGGCTTTACGCTTGTCGGACTATACCAAGCCGCTTGCTGCTCTCGGCATCAAAGCCAGCATCATCGTCCTTGATGGGGCTCGCGCCAGCCCGTTTGCCAAGTCCGGTCCCCCGCTTGCGGGTGGTTTGACGCTTGTCGAGCCGGACCCTGGAACCTTGATCGCTTTCAACGCCGCGCCAGGAACGGTCGCGCAGAACGAGGCGGGGCCGTATTCGTCTTACGCCCAGGCCCTGGCGGAGATGATGCGCGAGGGCGGCCTTCCGGTGACCGACCTGTTCAACCGGGTTCGGCTTCGGGTGAACGACCTTACCAAGGGCGCGCAGGTGCCATGGAATGCTTCGAAGCTGCAGACGCCGTTCTACTTTTTTGAGCGGGCGCCAAATGCCCCGCCCCCCCAGATTACGCTTGAACAGACGTCATCGATCCGATCCAAACCGATCCGTGATTTTGACGCTCGGGATGCCTATCTCGCGGCTCTCGATCGCGACAATCTGCAGGACTATGAGAATTTCCTGCGCGCTTATCCGAACGATCCGATGGCAAGACGCGTACAGGCAATTGTTGCGGCCCGGCGCGAGGCTGTGACGTGGCGGCGCAGCCGGAGCGTCGATACGCCTCCCGCTTACTGGTCATATTTGCGGCGTTATCCCCGGGGGTCCCACGCCAACGATGCGCGTCGCAGGCTCGCCTATCTTACGGCCGCTTTCGATCCGCCGCCGAGATTCGAAATCATCAGCTATGATGTACCGCCGCCGCCGCCGGAAGAGGTCATTTACGTCGAACGGCCGGTATTGATCTTCGACGATCCGTATTTCGGATTCGAACCGCCGCCGCCCCCGCCGGTATTTTTCTTGCCGCCGCGGCCGGTCTACTTCATCGATCTGGCTCCGCCACCCTCGCCGATTTATGAGTACGTCCTTCCAGTTCCGGCCTATGTGCCGGTGCCGGTCTATATCAACACGCCAGACTACGTTGCTCCGCCGCCCAATAATGTCATCTACAATAACATCCACAACTCGGTTGTCGTCAACAACACGACCAATACCGTCGTAATCACCAATCCGAGTGGGCAGAGCCAGACTTTCTCCCCGCAGGCTCAGTCTCCTGCCACTGAGACTCAACCGGCTGCCGCAACCAAGTCATCGCCTTCCAACGCCGGCATTGTCGGAGCCGGCATCGTCGGTGCCGGCATCGCTGGGGCCGGGGCGGCTGCTTTGCTGGCGCCCTCGGTTCCGCCGTCGCTCGCTCAAAAGGCGATCCCTGTTCAGAACACGGCTCCCGGTCAGACCCAGCCCACCGGAACGCCACCCGTAAATGGCAAGGCGCCGATCATCGGCCAGCCGCCGCCTAGTCCTTCGCCGACAGCATCCCCTGCAGCCGGACAGAAGCAGATCGTTCCCGACACCAAAGCGGGTCAGCCACTGCCGACGCCTTCGCCGACAGGATCGCCTGCGGCCGGACAGAAGCAGATCGTTCCCGATACCAAAGCGGGTCAGCCACTGCCGACGCCTTCGCCGACAGCATCGCCTGCGGCCGGACAGAAGCAGATCGTTCCCGATACCAAAGCGCGTCAGCCACTGCCTGCTCCGACACTGCCGGTACCATCAGCTACTCCGGGTCCAGCACCGAAGACGACGTTGCCGGAAACTAAAGGCGGACAGTCGTTATCTCCGCCTAATCAACCGAAGGCACCGGTTGTCACACCCCCGACCGCGCCGCCAACACCGGCTGCCGCTCGACCGGCTCCGCCACCACCGCCACCGCCCCCTGTTGCGCGACCGGCTCCGCCACCGCCCCCAGTTGCGCCACCTCCGGCGGCAGCAAGGCCGTGCACGCTTCCAAACGGTCAGCCTTGTCCTCCGCCGAGATGAAGAGGGCTAAATGAAGGGAGCGCGCACTCACTGGATGCTGCACGGCAACACCGAGAGCGCGCTTCCAAAAATAATTGGTCAATCCGGACGCCTTATTGAGAAAGCGTTAATTACGAAATGTATATCTCGGTGACGACCGTGTAAGGCGGCGTGGAGAAAATGCGATGGGCAAAATTGCTTCGGCTATCGTGGTTGTTACACTAGCTGCCGGTCCGCTTTGGTTGCCGGCTCCTGCAAGAGCGGAGAATGGTCAAATCGCCGCTGGCGTTGTGGGCGGACTTATCGGCGGCGCGCTGCTCGGCGGCGCCCTGGCAGCACGTCCTGCTCCGCCGCCGGTTTATTATGCGCCGGAGCCAGTTTACGTCGAAGAGCCCGTCTGCAGGGTGGTACGCGAACGCTACTGGGACGGTTATGGTTGGTTGTTCCGCCGAGTCCGGGTCTGCGATTGAACACTTTCCATTGGAGCAGAGTGAACACTCCACCGCCTAAAGGCGGTGGCTTCAGGTTACGGCTGGAAGCCGGATTGATCGACCCTTCGGGTCGATTGGTCAAACAACCTTGAAATTGTCATCTGGCTCTTCCGGTTTTTGATCCTC
>JACDAG010000838.1 GCA_013695565.1 Bradyrhizobium sp. | reverse complement strand
CAATCCGTTCGCTCCCGCGGTCGTCGCATTCGCCAACCAGCAGCCGGTTCCGCTCCGGCGACAGATTCGCGACCACGCCGGGTGCTACGATCTCGTTGGACGAAAAAACCACCCCGCCGACGATCCGTGCCTGCGGGATCGCGGCGCGCAGCCGGCCGCCCGCGTCGAGGAAGGCGAGATCGGGTGTCGGCGGATGCTTTGCGGGCAGCCCGATATCGTACCACCAGGGAATTCCGTTCTGCGCAAAGACCACGGCGGTATCGTCGCGCAACAGGGGTTGCAGACCGGTGGCGAGCGCGCTGACCCCCGTCGCCTTCAGCGTGCTGATGACGACATCCTGTGGGCCGAGATCAGCCGGATCGTCGGAGGCGCGCACTTTGGCTTTGAATTCGGCTTCCCCAACGCGCAATTTCAGGCCATTGGCCTTGACGGCGGCGAGATGCGGGCCGCGTATTACGCAGGAGACGTCATGTCCCGCCAGCGCTAGCCGCACCGCGAAATGGCTGCCGACGGCGCCTGCACCGAAAACGCATATCCGCATTGAGTTGGGTTCCTGCTGAGGGGGATCGGCGCGCGAGACATCAGTTTCCACAAGCTTGCGCCGCAGCGCAACTGGAGAAGCCGCTTTGCATCGCTGGGTCAGCGGAAAGGGATAGATCAATCGCTGACGTCTGGGCATATTGTCCGGCGAAACAACCGCAACTAGCCAACAATAAGGGACCGTCAATGTCTGCCAATCCGGTTTTATGGGATCTCGATCAACGCGGCGTCGCGACGGTTACGCTGAATCGCCCCGAGGTGAACAACGCCTATGACGCCGGCCTGATCAACGGCGTACTCACGGCGATGGATGAACTCGGCAAGAAACCCAACCTGCGCGTCGTGGTGCTGAGGGGCAATGGCAAGCATTTCCAGGCCGGCGCCGACCTGAAATGGATCAACGGCGTGCGGCCGAAATCGCCGGAAGAGAACGAGGCGGTGTCGCGCGCCACGTTCGAGGCGGTGCAGCGGCTCAACACGCTGCCGATCCCGACGGTGGCGCTGGTGCAGGGCGGCTGTTTCGGCGGCGGCACCGGCATCATTTCCGCCTGCGACGTGGTGATCGCGGCCGACAATGCGCTGTTCTCGATCACGGAAGTGCGCTGGGGCCTGACGGCGGCAATCATCATCCCGCAGCTCTGCGATTCCATCGGCGTGCGTCAGGTGCGCCGCTACGCGCTGACCGGCGAACGGTTTGGTGCGGAAGACGCGCGCCGCATCGGCCTGGTGCACGAAGTGGTGCCGCTGGCGGAGCTGGAAACCGCGGGCGCGAAAACCGTCGAGCAGTTGCTGGCCAATGGCCCCGAAGCCCTGGCCGAAACCAAGGCGCTGGCGCTGGAAAGCTCCTTTGGCGGCATGAGCGTCGACGACGACGCCTATACGCGCCTGGTGAAAATGCATTCGGCCAAGCGCCAGACGTCGGAAGCGTCGGAGGGCCTGGCCTCGTTCGCCGAAAAGCGCGCGGCGAATTGGGGTGCGGGCAAGGCATAGCTTTGCGAGCGGTTCAACAGCCCCGACAGATGCCGTGAAGGCTCCTGTAGACTTCGGCGTCTTCCCGCCGCATCTGCTGCAGTGATTCGATCATGCGGGTGTCGGCACTACGCGTATCGGCGGTGGGCGTTGGCTTGCGTTTGGCGGCCAGCACAGCTTCCTGCCGCGCGTAGCAGGCTTCGCGCTCCGGCTTGGCCTGAATGAAGCGGCATTGCTCGACCTCCGCCAGCGCGGGGGAAGCGCCGAGCATCAAGGCCAGCAGAGCAGAAACGAGGATGTTCAAGGTTACGAATCCTGATCCCTCCCACTTTCTCAATTTCGCCGGACGGGCGCAACACCTGGCTCGCGTGTCAGATTGCGTGCCGAACGCCACGTGCTTATTGAGCCGGCCGAGACGCCATCACTTCCGATCCCGCGTCGTCAGCCGCACCGTGACCACGTCACCGGCTTCTTTGCCGAGAAGCTGGCGGGTTTCGGCCTTGACCGGCAATTTGTGTACGCCGCCTCCCATGGCCATGAACGCACTGCGGAACGGATGTCCGTCAATCGTTCCCCGAACCTTCACCAGGCCGCGGGTTTCGAAGAACGCGACCGATTCAGGCCAGATAACGTAGCTCCAGCTGCCTTTCGCGGGGCTCTTGCGAAGTTGCGCGGTGAATTGAACCTTGATTGCCTCCTCGGTTGCCATCTGTCTGAACCTCCCTGGCGTGCCGCCAGGATGACGAAATGGACAGGCAATACCCGACAACAACCCGGATTTTATTGTTGCGACCCGGCCAAAGCCCGTGGGCAAAAACGCGCGCTGGTCCTTTGGTCCGATAGCTAAAATCATCCGCTCCGGGCATGATGCCCGCTCACCATTCGGGAACCACCATTTGCCCTCCAAAACCATCGAAGAACCTGCACGCCAAATTCCGCTCTATGGCGAATATGATGTCGCCGTGCTGGGCGGCGGACCTGCGGGAATTGCCGCTGCCGTCGCGGCCGCGCGGGCTGGCCGACGCACGCTGCTGATCGAGCGCTATGGATTTCTCGGCGGCATGGGCACGGCTGCGGGCGTGACCAACTTTTGTGGGTTACACGCCAATGTCCATGGCGAGATGCATCGGGTGGTGCAGGGGATTGCCACCGACCTGCTTGATCGCATCGACCGGCTCGGCGGACTGAACGCGCCGCATCTCATTTTCGGAAAAATTTTCGCGCAGGCCTATGACACCGCGGCTTACAAGATCGCCGCCGACGATCTGCTGGCGGCGCACAAGGTCGATACTCTCTTTCACGCGCTCGGGGCCGGCGTGGTGATGCATGACGAGAAGCATATCAGCGCGCTGATGGTCGAAACCAAGGCCGGCCGGCAGGCGGTGCGTGCCGGCATCTACATCGATTGCTCCGGCGACGGCGATCTGGCGGCCTGGGCCGGCGCGCCGTTCGAACTCGGCGACAATGCCGGCAGCATGCTCTACCCCTCGATGATGTTCCGCCTCAACGGCATCGATCCCGAAAAGGCCGGTGATGCCTGGCGCACGATCCCGGCATTGATGGAAAAAGCCGAGGCCGCCGGCACGCACAAATTTCCGCGCAAGGCCGCGATCGTCCGGCCGCAGCGCCACGCCGTCGAATGGCGGGTGAATTTCACGCAGCTTGCGCGCGAGGACGGTACCGCGGTCAACGGCCTCGAACCCGACCAGATGACGCGCGGCGAGATCGAGGGCCGGCGCCAGGCGGTGCAGGCGTTCGAGTTCCTGCGCACCGTGCCAGGCTTTGAAAAATCCTACATCGTTGATCTCCCGCCGCAGCTCGGCATCCGCGAGACCCGCCGCGTGGTCGGCGGTTACATGCTCTCCGGCGAGGACGTGCTCGGCTGTGCCTCGTTCGAGGACTCCATCGGCGTCAATGGTTGGCCGATGGAATCGCATGTCGCCGGTGACGTGATCTTCAAGTTCCCGCCGATCCCCGAATCCCGCGGCTACAACGAATTGCCCTATCGGATGCTGGTGCCCCAGGGAATCGACAATCTCTTGATGGCCGGGCGCTGCGCCTCGATGACCCATGACGGCCAGTCGGCGGCACGGGTCTCCGGCGCTTGCTTTGCGATGGGCGAAGCGGTCGGGCTCGCTGCTGATCTCGCACTGTCGGGCAACACGATTCCACGCGACATTGCCGTTGAAAAGTTGCAACAAGCATTGCAACAACAGGGTGCCTTTATCGGCCGCGGCCAGGCCGTGCCGGAGGGGTTGTAAGAGAATTTGCGGAGGAAACGGAATGACGGGATTTGCGCGGCTCGCCTTGGCGGCCCTGTTGGCGATCGCAGCAGACGGGATCGCGCGGGCCGATGACCTGAAGGCCAAGATCGGCGTGCTGCGGCTGTCGTCGTCGGCGCCGGTGTTCATCGCGCAGGACAAGGGCTATTTCCGCGAGGCCGGCCTTGATATCGAACTGAAATTCTTCGATGCCGCGCAGCCGATCGCGGTGGCGACCACCTCGGGCGATGTCGATTTCGGCATCACCGCCTTCACCGCGGGCCTTTATAATCTTGCCGGCAAGGGCACGCTGAAGGTGATCGGCGGCATGAGCCGCGAAAAGGCCGGCTATCCCCTGATCGGCTATTTCGCCAGCAACAACGCCTATGCGAGCGGCCTGAAGACGCCGAAGGATCTCGCCGGCAAACGCATCGCGGTGACGCAAGTCGGCTCCAGCTTTCATTATTCGCTGGGCCTGCTCGCCGACAAATACGGCTTCAAGCTTGCGGACGTCAAAGTGCTGCCGCTGCAGTCGCTGTCGAATGCTGCCGCCGCGCTGAAGGGTGAGACAGTCGATGCGGCACTGCTGCCGATTTCAACCGCGCGCAGCCTGATCGATTCCGATGGCGCCAAATTCCTCGGCTGGGTCGGCGACGAGACGCCGTGGCAGCTCGGCGCGGTGTTCGCTTCGCCGAAGACGCTGACCAATGGCGCGATGGTGACGAAATTGCTGGGTGCCTTGGTGCGGGCCGACCGCGAATATCATGACGTGATCCTGGATTCCGTGAAGAACGGCAAGGCTGCGATCAACGAGCAGACAAAACCGCTGCTGGAGATCATCGCCAAATACACCAACCTGCCGGTCGAGCAGGTGGTCGGCAATTGCGCCTATATCGATCCCGACGGCAAACTCGACGTCAGGAACGTCGGCAACCAGATCAGCTGGATGCAGGAACAGGGTTTCGTCGACAAGGGATTTGGCGTGGATGCCATCATCGCGAAGGAATATGTCAAGGCGGATTGAGCACAGGTGCTTGAATGCGTCATTGCGAGCGCAGCGAAGCAATCCATGGTGCGGCATAACGGATAGATGGATTGCTTCGTCGCTTCGCTCCCTTGCGCAAACGCTTCGCGTTTGTCGCAGGCAATGACGGCGGTTGGGATACGGATCGGAAAACGCACTGAATGGACCTGATCGCCGACCATATCAGCCACCGCTTCGGTACCCTCGAGGTGCTCGATCGCGTGTCGTTCCAGGTCGCGTCGGGCGAGGTGGTGGCGATCGTCGGGCCCTCCGGCTGCTGCAAGAGCACGTTGCTGTCGATCCTGGGCGGCCTGCTGCGGCCGAGCCAAGGGCAGGCCGAGTTGCGCGGCGTGCCGACGGCGGGCAGCCTCAACCCGTTGACCTTCGTGTTCCAGGATTTTGCGCTGCTGCCCTGGTGCACGGTGGAAGCCAATGTGGAATTTCCGCTTGTTCATACCGCGCTTGGCGCCAGCGACCGCCGCGCCGTGGTCGACGACGCGCTGCGCCGTACCGGTCTCACGGACTTCCGCGGCGCCTATCCCAAGCAATTGTCCGGCGGCATGCGCCAGCGCGTCGGCATCGCGCGGGCGCTGGCGGTGCGGCCGGCGATCCTGCTGATGGATGAGCCGCTGTCGGCGCTGGATTCGCAGACCCGCGAATTGCTGATGGAGGATTTTATCCGCCTGCTCGCCGATGGTTCGATGGGTGCGGTCTACGTGACGCATAATCTGGAAGAAGCGGTTCGCCTCGCCGACCGCATCGTGGTGCTGTCGCGCCGTCCTGGCCGCGTCCGTGAGGTCGTGACCATCCCGATGACGCGCGACGAACGCGGCGATATCAATGCCCGCGGAAAACTCCTTGCGATCCAAAACGATCTGTGGTCGCTGATCCGTGAGGAGGCGATCGACGCCGAGCGCGAGGTCCAGCATGCTTGACCGCGCGCCGCAGCAGAAGCAGGACGAGGCCAAGGACAAGACAAAGCCGCGGCCGGTGGCGTTTCGCGGCGGCGGCTTTACGCCGCGCGCCGGCCGCTATTCCGGCTGGATCGCGCTGGCGCTGGTGATCGCGTTCTGGCAACTCGCCGGCAGCGCCGGCTGGGTCAATGCGCTGTTCCTGCCGTCGCCCGCGGCAATCGTCGTCGCGATCTACAAACTCGCACTGTCAGGCGCACTCTGGCAGCATCTGTCCTGGTCGGTGATGCGGATCGGGTCGGGCTGGATTCTCGGCACCATCGCCGGCGTCATCGTCGGCTTTGGAATCGGCCTGTCGACCTTGGCGCGCGGTGTCGGCATCACCTTTATTTCGGCGCTGTTTCCGATCCCGAAGATCGCGCTGCTGCCACTCCTGATCCTGTGGCTCGGGATCGGTGAAGAGCCGAAGATCGCGACTATTGCGCTCGGCGTGTTCTTCTCCACCGCGATCTCGGTCTATAGCGGCGTCGATGCGGTGCCGCGTAACCTGATCCGGATGGCGCAGAGTTTTAATGTGCCGTTCCATTTGATCGTCCGCCGCGTGATCTGGCCGGGCGCGCTGCCTTCCATCCTCGCGGGCTTTCGCATCACCGCATCCGTGGCGTTGCTGCTGGTGGTGAGCGCCGAAATGATCGGCGCCCAATACGGCATCGGCGCCTTCGTGCTGCAGGCCGGCAATCTGATGCAGACCGATCAGCTATTGGCCGGCGTCGTCATACTCTCGCTGTTCGGGCTGGTGGTGGGGAAGGGGATCAATTTGCTGGAAGCAAGGTTATTGCACTGGCGGTGAAATGCGGATCGTAGGGTGGGCAAAGCGAAGCGTGCCCACCCACTTTGATCCCGCAGGAATGGTGGGCACGTCGCTAACGCTCCTTTGCCCACCCTACGGTTTCCCGATCCTCACGCATTCCCGCGATCTTCGCGGAACAGGTCGAGCTTCTGCTGCACCGGGCGGTCGGAGAAGCTGAACAGCACCGAATCGACGTCGGCCTCGTGGGTGACCCACTGCCAGCTCGGCACCACGAACAGATCGCGCGCGCCCCACTCGAAGGTCTGCTCGCCAACGCGGGTGCGGCCCTTGCCTTCGATCGCCGCGAACACGGTCGCGTCGGTCGAGCGATAGCGCGCGGTCTTGAAACCTTTCGGCAGCATCTGGATGAAGGTGCCGATGGTCGGCATCGCGAACTCACCGGTTTCGGGATTGGAGAATTTCAGCTTCAGCCCGTGGCAGGCGTCCCATTCGTTGCGGGTTTTTGCACTTTCCAGCGCTTCGCGGGTGTAGCTGTAGGGATAGTTGAAGATCGGTGAGGTCTTCGACTTTCGTTTCTCGTCCACAGGCAAAAGGTTGTGGCCATAGCGGGCAAAGCTGTCGCCGGAGGGCCGGGTGATCTTTTGCTGGTCTTCGTTCGAGCCTTCGGCAAAGGACGCATCGAAGAACTGCACCATCGGAATGTCGAGTCCGTCGAGCCAGAACATCGGCTCGGAGGTTTCGTTGGAATGATCATGCCAGGTCATCGACGGCGTGATGACGAAATCGCCGGGCGCCATCAGTGTGCGCTCGCCGTCGACAGCGGTGGCCGCGCCCTTGCCTTCGAGCACGAAACGCAGCGCCGACTGGCTGTGCCGGTGCGCCGGTGCGACGTCACCGGGGACCACCATCTGCACGCCGGCAAACAGCGAGGTCGTGATCTTGGACTGGCCGCGCAGGCCCGGATTTTCCAAGACCAGCACCCGCCGCTCGGCTTCCTTGGCCGTGATCAGCTTGCCGGCTTCGGTCATGTAGTCGCGGATCTGGTCGAACTTCCACAGATGCGGCCGGCAGGCGCTCTTCGGCTCCGGCGTGATCAAATCGCCCATCACGTTCCAGAGCGCCGAGAGATTCTCGCCATCGATCTTCTTGTAGAACGCTTCGCGTTCCGGGGTCTTCTGCACGGCTTCCATGGGTAGCCTCCCGCTATTCTTGTCGGTTCAATTATTGACAGCATACTTACAATATGGGTAGCGTCAATGACGGCGAAGACCGCAAACGACAAATTTACGGGAGGTTCCGATGAGGCTGCATGGCTATTTTCGCAGTGCCGCGGCATACCGGGTCAGGATCGCCCTGAATCTGAAGGGGCTGCGACCCGAATATTTGCCGCATCATCTTCGCAAGGGCGAACAATGCGCGCCGGCCTATCTCGCCATCAACCCGCAAGGGCTCGTGCCCGCGCTGGAGGACGACGCCGGCGCCGTGCTGACGCAATCGCTCGCGATCATTGAATGGCTGAATGAAACCTATCCCGAACCGGCACTGCTGCCCGGCGATACGCTGGGTCGCGCAAAAGTTCGTGCCTTCGCGATGGCGCTCGCCTGTGACACCCATCCGGTACAGAATCTGAAAGTATTGAACCGGTTGCGGCAACTCGGTGTACCCGAGGGAAAAGTGACGGAGTGGGCGGCCTGGGCCAATCACGAGGGGCTGTCGGCTTGCGAAGCACTGGTCGCCGACGAAAAGGGGCCGTTCTGTTTCGGCGCAACACCGACGATCGCCGATCTCTGCCTGGTGCCGCAGCTCGGCAACGCACGGCGCTTTGGCGTCGATGTCTCGGTCTTTCCCCGCCTGCTCAAGGCCGAAGCCGCGGCCCGGGAAATCAAGGCGTTTGCCGACGCCGCGCCGGACAAGCAGCCCGATGCCGAATAAGTCCAATTCAATCACGATGGACGCCGTCTATGCGGCGCCCGGCTATCTGTTCCGCCGTATGCAGCAGATCGCGGTCGCGATTTTTGTCGAGGAGTGCCGGGCATTCGACCTGACGCCGGTGCAATATGCGGCGCTGGTTGCGATCCACACCCATCCAGGCATTGACGCGACGCGGCTGTCGGCAGTGATCGCGTTCGACCGCTCGACGCTGGGCAATGTGATCGAGCGGCTGGAGTCCAAGGCCTTTATCGAGCGCAAGGCGGGGCGCGAGGACAAGCGTGTCAAGCTGCTCTATCTGACCAAGGCGGGCGTCGCCACGCTGCGCGAGATCATGCCCTCGGTCGAACGCGCGCAGGCGCGAATGCTGCAGCCGCTGAAGCCTGCGGATCGCAAGGTGTTGCTGGCGCTGATGACGCAGCTCGTCGATCTCAACAACGAAGCGTCGCGGGTGCCGCTGCGCGCCGAGGACGCGCTGGAACATTTGGAGCGTTTTCCAGCGAAGTGGACGCCGGTTCGCGTCAGGAAAACGCGTCAAACCAAGAATCCAGAGCCCCGTTCCGATTCAATCGGAACGGAAAAGGCTCTGGGGAAGTCAGGCTGATGGCTCCGCGTGACGCACGGCCGGTCCTGATTGCCGGCGGCGGCATCGGCGGCCTCGCCACCGCGCTGGGTCTAGCGCAAAAGGGAATCCGTTCGACCTTGCTGGAAAAGGCGTCGGCGCTGGGCGAGATCGGCGCCGGCATCCAGCTCGGGCCCAATGCGTTTCACGCCTTCGATTATCTCGGCGTCGGCGAGGCCGCGCGCAACA
Source organism: Bradyrhizobium sp. (assembly GCA_013695565.1). Lineage (GTDB taxonomy): Bacteria > Pseudomonadota > Alphaproteobacteria > Rhizobiales > Xanthobacteraceae > Bradyrhizobium. The sequence goes on along the minus strand of JACDAG010000838.1, from coordinate 1,151 downwards.
TGGCCGTCTATATCGATCAGCTCCGGCTGATGGATGCGCTGACCGCCGAAGAGATCGCCCATGTCGATCTGCGCGACGCCTTTCGCGCGCGTTTCGGCAACCCCTATGCGGTGGTGCACCGCGGCGATCTGCATGGCGTGTTCCTCAGGGCCTGCCAGGCCCATGAACTGATCGATCTGCGCGTCAGCTCGGAAGTGGTCGGCTACGACCAGGACGGCTCGTCGGTGACGGTGCGGTTGGCTTCCGGCGACCGCGTCACCGGATCGTTGCTGATCGGTGCGGACGGCTTGTGGTCGAATGTCCGCAAGCAGGTCACCTCGGATGGACCGCCGCGCGTATCCGGCCACACCACCTATCGCTCGGTGATTCCGACCGAGCAGATGCCGGAAGATCTGCGCTGGAACGCAGCGACGCTGTGGGCCGGCCCGAAATGCCATATCGTGCATTATCCGTTGTCGGGCTGGAAAATGTTCAACCTCGTCGTCACCTATCACAACGACGCGCCGGAACCTGTCGCGGGCAAGCCGGTGTCCGACCAGGAGGTGATGCAGGGTTTTGGGCACGTCCATGAACGCGCGCAGGAGATCATCCGGCACGGCAAGAACTGGCGGCTGTGGGTGCTGTGCGACCGCGATCCCACCGAGCGCTGGATCGACGGCCGCGTCGCGCTGCTCGGCGATGCCGCGCATCCGATGCTGCAATATTTCGCGCAAGGCGCCTGCCAGGCGATGGAGGACGCGGTGTGCCTGTCGCACATGCTGGCGCAGCATGATGATCACGCTATCGCACTGGAAAACTACCGCGCGCAACGCTTTGCGCGCACGGCAAAGGTGCAAATGCTGTCGCGCGCCATCGGCGAGCACATCTATCATCCCGACGGCGAACACGCCCGCATCCGCAACGCGATCATGAGTTCATTTTCGCAGGAGCAGTGGTTTGGCCATCTGGCCTGGCTCTATGGCGGGACGGGGTTGGGGAGTTAGTTTCCGTCGTCCCGGACAAGCGAAGCGCGATCCGGGACCCATAATACCAGCCTTCGAAAGTGCTGACTCGATTTTGTAGGGCGACCGCCATTGTGATTCTCTTGCCTGACCGGAATGATTCGGGAGATCGGCGATGGGCGGAGCGATCAGGCTACGGCAGGATTTCGG
>JACDAG010000815.1 GCA_013695565.1 Bradyrhizobium sp. | reverse complement strand
ACGTAGCCGTGTTCGCGCAAATGACGGCGGTTGTCCTCGATGCGCGACTTCAGCATCCGCGCGCTATCCGGCATCTCGCGTTCCATTTCGCCGATCAGCGCGTCGCCGACGTCGGTGTCGAGTGCTGCGGTGTAGGCGTGGCCCGCCGCCGTGCTCGCCATCGCAATGCGGCTGCCGGTGGTCTCGTGCAGGCCGAGCGCATTCGCGGCGCGGGCGAATTCGAGATAGACCAGCTGAAAACGGTCGGGGATCACGAAGCCGACAGTGCCCGGAAACTGCTCGGCGACGTCCTGCAAGCGCAACCGGATCAGATTGCGCAGCTGCAATCCCTTCATCATCGAGGTGCTCATCGCCACCGCGCTTGGACCGATGCGGTATTTCTGGTCGCGCGGCAGATAGACCAATTGGCCCATCCGCGTCAGCGTGTGCGTCAACCGCGATACCGTCGATCGCGGCAAGCCGCAGCGATTGGAAATTTCGAGATTGCCAAGCCGGGCTTCGTGACCCTCGAAGCAGCGCAGGACATCGAAGGCCCGCGACACCACCTGAATCACATCGCCCTCGCCTGCGAGATCGCTGGCGAGCATGCCCTGCTTGCTAAGCCGTTCCGAGCGTCTTCCCATATATAGGCTCCATTCCGCCATGCGGAATAAAATTCCACTTGCAGATCAAGCTACCTCAGGCAATCTGCGGCCACAACAAAAAGCCGTTCGCGGGACGAAATAGTCACGTCACACGGTCCCAGGGGGTGGCATGCCAGAGATCAAGATTGTGACCGAAGTCGCGGGCCGCGTGTGTGCGCTGCCTGCCGAACTCGGCGCTGATATCAGTGACGGCGATGAGATTGCATTCGTCGAAGCGATGAAAATGGAAATCCCGGTGACATCGACAATAGCCGGGAAAATCAAGGCAATTCTGGTCAAACTCGACGACGTGATCGCTGAAGGACAGGTCGTTGCGATCGTCGAAGCCTAGCCTTGCACGCTCATACTTTTGATGCGTGACAATTGGTCCGCCAATGTAACTGGCATAATGGCTGACCTGAATCGGCTCGGACGTTGCCATCGCAATGCTGCGATGACATCATCCCAATCATAAAAAGTTTCATCCAGCGAAACAATTTCGGAGGAAGCATGAACCGTCGGCTGATGGATTTCGCGCCTGTGGCGCTCGCAGGTATCTCATTCTTGGCGTTTGCCCCGGCACTGGCCGAAGACATCAAGCTGCCCCCGACCATGGCCGTGACCGCGTATGACACCGGCACCGCCGGCTTCAACATCGCGGTCGGCGTCGGCAAGATGATGAAGGACAAATACTCGACCGACGTACGCGTGCTGCCGGCCGGCAACGACGTGGCGCGACTGGCGCCGCTGCGGGCCAAGCGCGCCCTGATGTCGGCGATGGGATCCGGTTCGTATTTTGCGCAGGAAGGCGTCTTTGAATTCGGCGCCAAGGAATGGGGCCCGCAGGCGCTGCAAGTGATCCTGTCCTCGGTCGACTGCAATGCCGGCGCGCTCGGTGTCGCGGCCGACGCCGGCGTCAAGGACATCAAGGATCTCAAAGGAAAACGGGTCGGCTTCGTGGTCGGCTCGCCGGCGCTGAACCAGAACACGCTCGCCTATCTGGCGTTCGCCGATCTCAAGCAGAGCGACGTCAGGATCGTCGAATTCGCAAGCTACGGCGCGATGTGGAAGGGCCTGATCAACAACGACACCGATGCCGCCTTCGGCACCACCATCACTGGCCCGGCAAAGGAGGCCGAGACCTCGCCGCGCGGCCTGGTCTGGCCGCCGCTGGCCGCCAGCGATAAGGCGGGATGGGAACGGCTCAAGAAGGTCGGCTCCTTCTTCTTCCCGCAGAAAGCCACCTGCGGCGCCGGGATTACGCCGGACAAGCCGATCGAACTCGGCAACTACCCCTACCCGATCTTCGTCGCTTACGCGGCGCAGCCGGCCGATCATATCTATCCGATCGCCAAGGCGATGATCACGGGTTATGACGCCTACAAGGATTCCGCACCCGGCGCCGGCGGTCTCGCCGCCGACCGTCAAACCAAGAACTGGGCGGTGCCGGTTCATCCCGGTGCGGTAAAAGCGCTGAAGGAAGCCGGCCAGTGGACGGCCGAGCAGGAAACCTACAACAACGGCTTGATCAAACGCCAGGAAGTGCTGGCCGCGGCATGGGCGGACTATGGCAAAGCCAACCCGCCTTCGGATGACAAGGCCTTTCTCGAAGGCTGGATGAAAACGCGCGCAGCAGCACTTGCCAAAGCCGGCCTGCCGAACGGGTTCGATTGAGCCCTCGCCCGGCACTATCTGATCTGAAGGCGAACACCATCTGTCTGGGGGAAAATGATGTCACCTTCCGCGTCCGATAGCGCTGTCGCGCCTAAACGCATCGAGTTCGACGATCCGCATGCCGGCATCGGCAACCTGCAGGAAGCCGAGGTCTCGCGCGTGCGAACGTTGCGCGGCGCATGGCGCTGGGGGCTGATCGTCGCGACCGCGGTGACGATCCTGCTGTGCATCAACCAGCAATTCTCGCTGCGGTTCTTCATCGGATATACCCAGCTCAACACCGAATATTTCTATCTGCTGATCGCGTTGATGCTCCCCTTCACGTTCCTGATCTTTCCGAGTTCGGAAAGCTCACCGCTCGACCGGATCCCCTGGTACGACATCCTGCTCTTCGTGATGACCTTTGCCGCCTCCATCGTGTTGATGCGAAGCGTCCGCAAGGCGGCCGAAGCCGGCTGGGAGTTCGGCGGCGCGCCGAATACCGTGATCGTCGCCGGCCTCGTGATGTGGTTCGTGCTGATGGAGGCGCTGCGCCGCACCGGCGGCTGGAGCCTGCTGCTGAGCGTCTTGCCGTTCACGGTCTATCCACTGTTTGCGGACGCCAAATGGCTGGGGCCCTTCAGAGGTACTCAGTCGACGCTCGAACAGGCGACGTCGTATCACGTGCTTTCGGGCGAGAGCCTGCTCGGGATTCCGATTCAGGCGTTCGCCGATACCGTGATCGGCTTTCTGGTGTTCGGCACCGCACTGATGATGACGGGTGCGGGGAAATTCTTCATCAATCTCTCCTTTGCGATGTGCGGCACGTTTCGTGGCGGCGCCGCAAAAGTCTGCATCTTCGCCAGCGGCCTGCTCGGCATGATGTCGGGCTCGATCATCTCCAACGTGCTGACCGCCGGCACCATGACCATTCCCGTCATGAAGAAGAGCGGATTCCGAGCGTCCTATGCCGCCGCGATCGAGGCCTGCGCCTCGACCGGCGCGGTGCTGGCGCCGCCGGTGATGGGCGCGACCGCTTTCGTGATCGCGCAGTTCCTCAATGTCAGTTACGCCGAAGTCGCGGTGGCCGCGATCATTCCGGCGGTGCTGTATTATGTCGGCCTGTTCATGCAGGTGGATTCCTACGCTGCCCGTCATGGCCTCAAGGGCATCCCACGCTCGGAACTACCGAAGGTGATGGATACGATCAAGGACGGTTGGTACTACGTTTTTGTCATCGCGCTCCTGATCGTGATGCTGTTGCATTTCAAGCGCGAGAGCCACGCGCCGTTCTACGCGACCGCGCTGCTGCTGGTGCTGAACCAGCTGTTCTCCAAGGAGACGCGCTGGACGCTGACGACGATCAACAAATTCTTTGAGGTCAACGGCCGCACCTTCGTCGAACTGGTCGGCATCCTCGCCGGCTGCGGGCTCTTGATCGGCGCGTTCTCGATGACCGGCGTGGTCTCGAGCCTCGCCAACGACCTGCTGCGGATCGCCGGCGACAATGCGTTCCTGCTGCTTGGCATGTGCGCCTTCACCAGCCTCATCCTCGGGCTCGGGCTGACGACGACGGCCTGCTACATCTTCCTCGCTATCCTGGTGGCGCCGGCACTGGAGAAGCTCGGCCTCAACCGCATGGCCGTCCACATGTTCATCTTCTATTGGGGCATGCTGTCGTCGATCACGCCACCGGTCGCTATCGCCTCCTTTGCGGCAGCCGGCATAGCCGGCTCACCGGCGATGAAGACGGGCTGGGAATCGATGTGGGTCGGCAGCATCATCTACTTCATCCCGTTCTTCTTCGTGCTGAACCCGGCACTGGTGCTGCAGGGTGATAATCCGTACCTCGAAGGGCTCGGGCTGATGACGCTGGCCGGTTTTGGTACGCTGTTCATCTGCGGCGGCATTCAGGGCTATCAATGCTTTGTCGGCGACCTCAGGGGCACCGGCGCACTGGAATGGCCGATCAGGGTGCTGCTGGTCATCGGCGGCTTCGTGATAGCGACGCCCGGGGGCGGTATCATGCCGCTGGCGCAGTGGCAGATCACGCTGCTTGGCGCGGCCATCCTCGCACCAACGGTCCTGCTCGCCCTGATGCTGATCCGCCGCCAAACTCAGGTGCCGAACCAGTTGCGCGCGCCGTGATTGCGCGGCAAAACTGGCGGCGATGAAAGTATCGCCCACCGGCGCCCCGGCCTGGACCAGTTCGAAACCGCCTCTGCTGCGGTTTCTCAACGCATGTCACGCGGATTATCTGCCCGAGACCAGCGGGGCGGTCGCCGACTACATCCCTGAGCTCGGCAAGGCCGACCCCGCCCATTTCGGCATCAGCCTCGCGACCCTCGACGGCCACGTCTACGAGGTCGGCGACACACAGGTGCCCTTCACCATCCAGTCGATGTCAAAGCCCTTCGTGTTCGCGCTGGCGCTGGACACGCTGGGTGCTGCCCGCGTCGAAAGCGTGATCGGCGTCGAGCCGTCGGGCGATCCCTTCAACTCGATCCGCCTCAATGCCGAGAACCACCCGTTCAACCCGATGGTGAACGCCGGCGCCATCGCCTGCTCCGGGCTGATTTACGAAGCCAAGGGCGACGGCGCGTTCGAATACATCAGGCAGGCGCTGGGACGATTTGCCGGGCGTGAGCTTGACGTCGACGACGCCGTCTATTCATCCGAGAGCCTGACCGGCGACCGCAACCGCGCGATCGGCTATTTGCTGCGCACCAATGCCGTCATCACCGCCAACGTCGTCTCGGTGCTGGAAGTCTATTTCCGGCAATGCGCGATCCTGGTCAACGCCCGCGACATCGCCGTGATGGCGGCAACGCTGGCCAATCGCGGCGTCAACCCCGTCACCGGCGAACAGGTGCTGACACCCTACGCGATCTCGCGCACGCTCTCGGTCATGACCAGCTCCGGCATGTATGACTACGCCGGCGAATGGATCTACCGCGTCGGCATCCCCGCCAAAAGCGGCGTCGGCGGCGGCATCCTCGCCGCACTCCCGGCGCGGATCGGGCTCGGCAGCTATTCGCCGAAGCTCGACAAGCACGGCAACAGCGTCCGCGGCATCAAGGTCTGCGAGGCGCTGTCGGCGCATTACGACCTGCACATGCTCAACCGTAGCGACAACGCCCGCAACGCCATCATTGCCGATTATGACATCGGCGAAAATCCGTCGCGGCGCAGCCGCCGCCCGCACGAGCAAACCATCCTCGCCGCGCACCATCAGGATGTCCGCGTCATCGAGCTGATGGGGACGCTGTCGCTATCGAATGTCGACTATGTCGCGCGCCAGCTCGTAGGCAAGCCGCGCCCACAATTCGTGATCTTCGATTTTCGCCGGGTCACGTCGATGACGCTCGCCGGCGCCCGTCTGCTCGCCGAGGAGTTCCAGGAATTGGCGGCCTATCATGTCACGGTGGTCGTCTCCGGCATCAAGCGCGCCGCCGCCGAATGGGAGCCGATCGCGGAGCGGACCGGCAGCCTTGCGAACATGCGCTACTATTTCCTGCTCGATGCCGCCATCGAATGGGCCGAAGATCAGGTGGTCTATCGCCACGGCGGCTCGATCGACTTTTTCGAGACGACCGAACTGTCCGAACAGCCGTTGCTAACGGGACTGACCGACGAGGAACTGAGCGACCTGGCATCGCTCGGCACCATCAGAAACTATCAACCCGGCGAGAAGATCATCGCCAGCGGCGAGGCCGCCACCTCGCTGTTCTTCCTGCGCAGCGGCGTGGTCCACGTCACCCTGCCCGACGGCATTCGGCTGGCGACGCTGACGGCGGGAATGGCGTTCGGCGAGATGGCGCTGCTGGAGCCGCGCCGCTCCGCCGACGTGCTCGCCGACATGTCGGCGACCGCCTTCGAGGTCCCGCTGCGCGACTTCGAACGCTTTCGAAAACAGCATCCGCGCGCCGGCGAGCGGATCATGCGCAACCTCGCGCAACTGCTCGCCGACCGCTTGATCCTCGCCAATGCGAAGGTGAATCTGCTGACGTCGAACTAGGACCGCAGGGGCTCAGACTCAAAATCTGCAAAACAACCCCATGCAAAGTAAGAAGTGGGCTCGGCTAGCGGCATTTTAGGTACTATAATACCTCTGTAATACCTCTGTTCCAGCTCCGTCTGCCCTTACCTCAGATAGGATTTAACTCTTACCCCGCCCACTCTTCTCCGCGGCACGCTTCAAGGCTTCCGCGAGCGCGCCACCGCCGGCAGCTTCCTGCGGCTTGCGCGGCGCCTGTGACGTCATCGATGCCTTCGAGTATTCGCGCATCTTGCCGTCCGACAGCTTGGGGCCCTTGTCGCCGATCTCGTCATCGAGCCGCAGCGTCAATGCGATGCGCTTGCGAGCGACCTCGACCTCCAGCACCTTGACCTTGACGATGTCGCCGGGCTTCACCACCTCGCGCGGGTCCTTGATGAAGGTTTTTGACATCGCCGAGATGTGCACCAGGCCATCCTGATGCACGCCGATATCGACGAAGGCGCCGAACGCCGCGACGTTGGTCACCGTGCCTTCCAGGATCATGCCGCGCTTGAGATCCTTGATCTCCTCGACGCCCTCCTTGAACACCGCAGCCTTGAACGCCGGACGCGGATCGCGGCCGGGCTTTTCCAGTTCGCGCAGGATGTCGGTCACCGTCGGCAAACCGAACGTGTCATCGACGAAGCTTTGCGGCTTCAACTGGCGCACGATCTCGGCATTGCCGATCAGTGCCTTGATGTCGCTCTTGGTCGCGGCGAGAATCTTTCGCACCACCGGATAGGCTTCCGGATGCACGCCGGAGGCATCGAGCGGATCCTCGCCGCCCTGGATGCGCAGGAAGCCGGCGCATTGCTCGAACGCCTTCGGCCCGAGCCGCGGCACTTCCTTCAGCGCCTTGCGCGACTTGAACGGGCCGTTGGCGTCGCGATGCTCCACGATGCTTTGCGCCAGCCCGGCCCCAATGCCCGACACCCGCGCCAGCAGCGGCGCGGACGCCGTGTTGGCATCGACGCCGACCGCGTTGACGCAATCCTCGACCACGGCATCGAGCGAGCGCGCCAGCTTGGATTCGCCGAGGTCGTGCTGGTATTGCCCGACGCCGATCGCCTTCGGATCGATCTTCACGAGTTCAGCCAAGGGATCCTGCAGGCGCCGCGCGATCGAGACCGCGCCGCGCAGGGTGACGTCGAGTTCCGGCAATTCCTCCGACGCAAAGGCCGAGGCCGAATAGACCGACGCGCCGGCCTCCGACACCAC
>JACDAG010000804.1 GCA_013695565.1 Bradyrhizobium sp. | reverse complement strand
GTTCACCTACGACCGCGAGGATCGGCTCTACAAATTGTTCTGGCACGATTCGCTCGGCTACTATTCGCCGGCGCCGGCCTCCGGTGGCTGGAGCGGCAAGTCGCTGATCCTGGTGCGCGGCTCGCTGCGCGGCAACGCACGCCACGTCTATGAAGTCATCGACGACAACAACTACACCATGAAAATCCAGTTCTCGCCTGATGCCGAAGGATGGGCCGACGTGCTGACCGGTGTCTACCGGCGCATCCATTAGAGCGCGACACATGGGTGCTAATCCGTATTGGTATTTTGTCCCTTATGAAGCGGACTTTGATGCGGCCTTGCAGAAGCTGCGAGCCCGCGAATTTCAGTCTGGACGCTACCATCCGGTGACGCCGTTTCAAAAATTTCCAATAGATTTGTCTGCTCCAACTTCGGGCGCGCAGCACGGCGCGATCGAAGAAGTCATGGACGCGGCAAACGAAGATGGAACGCGTTCCATCCTTGATATAGCGCAGTTGGCGTCGGAGCCTTTCGATGGCAGACAGATGCCGTATTTCACCGCGTTTCCGTTGGCCGGCTCCGATATCGAAGAACTGTTCGGGACATCGCATCCGACGCGCAAACTGGTCGAGACGAATACGCGGATGTGGGATCGTATCGAGCGCGGATCGGCCATTTATGTGGTCATCTTCGATGACGGTAAGCCCCATGAAATCTTTTTCGCCGGTTACTCCTTTGATTAGGAAGCCACTCCTCGGATAAGTAACAGAAATCTCCAGAAAGCAGGCTTGCGTCATGTCCGTTCTGATCGATAAAAACACCAAAGTCATCTGCCAGGGTTTTACCGGCAAGAACGGCACGTTCCATTCCGAAGCGGCGATCGCGTACGGCACCAAGATGGTCGGCGGCACCTCGCCCGGCAAAGGCGGTGCCACGCATCTCGGCCTGCCGGTGTTCGACACCGTCGCTGAAGCACGCGAAAAAACCGGCGCCGATGCCTCGGTGATCTATGTGCCGCCGCCGGGAGCCGCGGACGCGATCTGCGAGGCGATCGCTGCGGAGATCCCGCTGATCGTCTGCATCACCGAAGGCATTCCGGTGCTCGACATGGTCCGCGTCAAGCGCTCGCTGTCCGGCTCGAAGTCGCGGCTGATCGGGCCGAACTGCCCGGGCGTGATGACCGCGGGCGAATGCAAGATCGGCATCATGCCGGCCAACATCTTCACGCCCGGCAATGTCGGCATCGTGTCGCGCTCGGGCACTCTGACCTATGAAGCCGTATTCCAGACCACCCAGGAAGGCCTCGGCCAGACCACGGCCGTGGGCATCGGCGGCGACCCGGTCAAGGGCACCGAATTCATCGACGTGCTGGAAATGTTCCTGGCCGACCCCAAGACCACCTCGATCATCATGATCGGTGAAATCGGCGGTTCCGCCGAGGAGGACGCCGCCCAGTTCATCAAGGACGAGGCCAAGCGGGGCCGCAGCAAGCCGATGGTCGGCTTCATCGCCGGGGTTACCGCCCCTCCTGGCCGCCGCATGGGCCATGCCGGCGCGATCATCTCCGGCGGCAAGGGCGACGCCGGTTCCAAGACCGCGGCGATGGAATCGGCCGGAATTACCGTCTCTCCGTCGCCGGCACGGCTCGGAAAGACCCTTGCCGAAAAATTGAAGTCTTAATTCAATCCTTGGATCTTTTGGGCGGGAAATCTCGCGCTAAATAGGGTAGTGGTGCTTAACACGTCGGTCCGGGCCTCTCGGACCGGCCAAAGCGCCGTTTCCCATGCGCGAAGCCAAAATTACCAGGACGCCATCATGTCTCGCCAGGACGCGAATGCCGCATTTGCCCTCTCCTCCTTTTTGCAGGGCACCAACGCCACCTACATCGACGACCTCTACGCCCGCTACGAGCAGGATCCCAGCTCGGTCGACCCGGACTGGCAGGAATTCTTCAAGAGCCTGAAAGACACCCCCGCCGACGTCCAGAAGAACGCCGACGGCCCCTCTTGGGGCCGCGACAACTGGCCCCTGACGCCGCGCGACGAACTGACCTCGGCGCTGGACGGCAATTGGGTGCAGGTCGAAAAGGCGGTCGGCGCCAAGCTGGCGGCCAAAGCCGAGACCAAGGCCTCTGCCAAGGGGACGCCCGTATCATCGGCCGACGTCAACCAGGCGACCCGGGACTCGGTTCGCGCTTTGATGCTGATCCGCGCCTACCGCATGCGCGGTCACTTTCACGCCAAGCTCGATCCGCTCGGCATCGAGGCCCAGCGTGACCGCGAGGAGCTCGATCCGCGCACCTACGGCTTCGCCGAAGCCGATTTCGACCGCAAGATCTTCCTCGACCATGTGCTCGGCCTCGAATACGGCAATCTGCGCGAAATCGTCGCGATCTGCGAGCGCACCTATTGCCAGACGCTCGGCGTCGAGTTCATGCACATCACCAACGCAGCGCAGAAGTCCTGGATCCAGGAGCGCATCGAGGGCCCGGACAAGGAAATCAGCTTCACCCCCGAAGGCCGGCGCGCGATCCTCAACAAGCTGATCGAAGCCGAGGGTTTCGAGAAATTCTGCGACATCAAATTCACCGGCACCAAGCGCTTCGGCCTCGATGGCGCTGAAGCGCTGATCCCGGCGCTGGAGCAGATCATCAAGCGCGGCGGCAATCTCGGCGTGAAGGAAATCGTGATCGGCATGCCGCATCGCGGCCGCCTCAACGTCCTGACCCAGGTGATGGGCAAGCCGCATCGCGCGTTGTTTCATGAATTCAAGGGCGGCTCGGCCAATCCCGACGCGGTCGAAGGTTCCGGCGACGTCAAATATCATCTCGGCGCCTCGTCGGATCGCGAGTTCGACAACAACAGGATCCATCTGTCGCTGACCGCCAACCCGTCGCATCTGGAAATCGTCGATCCGGTCGTACTCGGCAAGGTGCGCGCCAAGCAGGATCAGCATGGCGATCCGCCGGACATGCGCATTTCCGTGCTGCCGATGCTGATGCACGGCGACGCGGCCTTCGCCGGCCAGGGCGTGGTGGCGGAATGCTTCGCATTGTCGGACCTGAAGGGCTACCGCACCGGCGGTTCGCTGCACTTCATCGTCAACAACCAGATCGGCTTCACCACCTATCCGCGCTACTCGCGTTCCTCGCCCTATCCGTCCGACGTCGCGAAGATGATCGACGCGCCGATCTTCCACGTGAACGGCGACGATCCGGAAGCCGTGGTGTTCGCGGCCAAGGTCGCGATCGAGTTCCGGCAGAAATTCCACAAGCCCGTCGTGATCGACATGTTCTGCTACCGCAGGCATGGCCATAACGAAGGCGACGAGCCGATGTTCACCCAGCCGGTGATGTACAAGAAGATCGCAACACATCCCGGCACGGTCGAAATCTATTCCAAGCGGCTGATCGACGACGGCGTGATGACGGAAGGCGAGGTCGAAAAGGCCAAGGCCGACTGGCGCGCGCGGCTCGATGCCGAACTCGAGGCAGGCTCGGGCTACAAGCCGAACAAGGCCGACTGGCTCGACGGCAAATGGGCGGGCTTCAAATCCGCCGATCAGGAAGAGGACGCCCGCCGCGGCGTCACCGGCGTCGATACCGCGATCCTGAAGGACGTCGGCCGCAAGATCACCAAGGTGCCCGACGGCTTCCGCGTTCACCGCACCATCCAGCGCTACCTCGAAAATCGCGCCAAGGCGATCGATAACGGCGTCGGCATCGATTGGGCGACCGGCGAGGCGCTGGCGTTCTGTACGCTGATGCAGGAAGGCCGTCACGTCCGCCTGTCCGGCCAGGATAGCGAGCGCGGCACGTTTTCGCAGCGTCATTCGGTGCTGATCGACCAGGAAGACGAGAGCCGCTACACGCCGTTCAACCATCTCGGCCCGGATCAGGGCCATTACGAGGTCATCAACTCGCTGCTCTCGGAAGAAGCGGTGCTCGGCTTCGAGTACGGCTATACGCTGGCCGAGCCGAATGCGCTGGCGTTGTGGGAGGCCCAGTTCGGCGACTTCGCCAACGGTGCGCAGGTGCTGTTCGACCAGTTCATCTCGTCGGGCGAGCGCAAATGGCTGCGCATGTCCGGTCTCGTCTGCCTGCTGCCGCATGGTTATGAAGGGCAGGGACCGGAGCATTCCTCGGCGCGGCTCGAGCGCTTCCTGCAGATGTGCGCCGAAGACAACATGCAGGTGGTCTACCCCACCACGCCGGCGAATTACTTCCACGTGCTGCGGCGCCAGCTGCATCGCGAAATCCGCAAGCCGCTGATCCTGATGACGCCGAAGTCGCTGCTGCGGCACAAGCGCGCCGTATCGAGGCTCGACGAGCTCGGCAAGGACACCACGTTCCACCGCATCCTCTACGATGACGCCCAGATGCTGCCGGACGAGAAGATCAAGCTGGTCGGCGACGACAAGATCCGCCGTATCGTGCTGTGCACGGGCAAGGTCTATTACGACCTCTACGAGGAGCGCGAGAAGCGCGGCGTCGACGACATCTATCTGATGCGCGTCGAGCAGCTCTATCCGGTGCCGCTGAAGGCGCTGGTGAACGAGCTCGTCCGCTTCAAGAATGCGGAAGTCGTCTGGTGCCAGGAAGAACCGCGCAACATGGGTGCGTGGCACTTCATCGAACCCTATCTCGAATGGGTGCTGAACCAGATCCAGGCGCCGAACAAGCGTCCGCGTTACGCCGGCCGCGCAGCGTCGGCGGCAACGGCCACTGGTTTGATGTCGAAGCATCTGGCGCAGCTCAAGGCTCTGCTGGATGACGCGCTGAGCTAACAAACGATCGTCATACCCCGCCTTGTGCGCAATTGCGCACTGGGGCGGGGCATCCAGTACCCGGCGTTGTCAGAGTTCGATCACGACCGTCCCGGCGTACTGGATCGCCCGCTTTCGCGGGCGATGACAATCGAGATTTGATGACCGCACCGGTTCTTGAGGAAACACACCATGACTGAAATTCGCGTTCCGACGCTCGGCGAGTCCGTGACCGAGGCCACCATCGGCCGCTGGTTCAAGAAGGCCGGCGATGCCGTGGCGGTGGACGAGCCTTTGGTCGAGCTCGAGACCGACAAGGTCACGATCGAAGTCCCGGCGCCGTCCGCGGGCGTGCTGGGCGAGATCGCCGCCAAGGATGGCGAAACCGTCGCCGTCGGCGCGCTGCTCGGACAGATCACTGACGGCGCGGCAGGCGCCAAGCCCGCCGCTGCACCCGCCAAGGCCGCTGCCCCGGCCGCACCGCCGCCCGCTACCGCACCTGCGCCGGCTCCGAAGGCTGTGGCCTCGGATGCGCCGCTGGCGCCGTCGGTGCGGAAACTCTCCGCCGAAAGCGGCGTCGATGCCGCCACCGTGCCC
>JACDAG010000674.1 GCA_013695565.1 Bradyrhizobium sp. | reverse complement strand
TCGCTGTAGTAGCCGGACGCGCCGACGCGGGCGCCGTCGGTGCCGACAGGGACTTCATAGGACAGCCGGCCGAAGGCAAGCTGCCTGGGGTCGCCGGGCGTGGTCGAGAGATTGAGCACCAGGGAATCGCCAGGCGCGAGATAGGAATTGAACGCGGCGGTGCCATAGCTTTGCCAGGGGCCGACCGCCGACGATCCCATGTTGTCGACGCCGAACGACGTATAGAGGTGCCAGGTCTTCAGTTCGACCACCAGGCGGAAACGGCCGCTGGCGGTGCCGATCTCCTCAAGCGCGGTGTCCTGGATGCGCACGCCGGGCCGGCCGTTTATCAGCAGCAATTGCCGTTCCAGCGTCGCAAGGCGGGAAGGAATTTCCGTCGCCACGGCATCGAGCATCGGCCGAATGCCGAACTGGTCTGCGCCGTCACCCTTCAGCGTCACCTCCGTGATGCTACCTTCGATGACCTCAACGCGAACCCGACCTTCCCGGATATCCTGCACCGGAACGATCGCCCGGGAGAGGTGAAAGCCGGCGGCGCGATAGACGTCGCTGACCGCGGACGCCATGTCGGCGAGATCGGCCTGCGAGACCTTTTTCCCAAGATAGGGTTGATAGGCGGTAACAAGCCGGTCGGGCGGGATTACCGCAGCGCCGACAACGGAGACTTGGCGCAGCACAAACATGGGCGTTGGGTCCGGCTTGCCATCCGGCCGGGCGAAAGGCGCTCGCGGCAATCGGGGCCGTCCAGCCCGTGATTGGTCGGTTTGCTGATCCTCGAACCGCTTTTCGGTCTGCCTCGGATCATAGCCGGGGTTCGCCTGCTGAGCGCGTACCGGCGACGTGGCGGGGAATACGGACAGGAAAAACAGGCAAGCAGTCAGAAGCCGGTATCTGGCTGCAGGCGCAGAAGCGCGCGTCCGTAGTTCCATGGACAGCACAGTCTGAGCGAGGGAGGAACCGTTATCCATATGATTCGTCATAGAATTTTATGGTCAACAAATGGTTAACGAGCCGGCCGGCTACCGGCATTTCCCACTCACTCAATCTTGAAACATTTCCGATACGCCAGAGGGAGAAACCGGCAATCGGAGAGTTTCATGCGCGCGGCCCATCACGTTTCGCGGCTTCTGACGGCGACGTACTTCGTAGCGGCAGCTTCCGGCGCCTTTGCCGCCGATGACGGCAAATGGACGGTCAGCAAGTCTTCTGGCGACGTCTGGCTCACCAATGCGGGTGCACAACCAGCCTCGCTGAAGCAGGACGAGTTTTTGAAGCCGGGCGAAACCATTCGCACCGGCAAGAACGGTCGCGTCCTGCTCAAGCGCGGCGAAGAATCCATGATGATCGCGCCCAATTCGGTGGTCGGCGTGCCCGCGGAGAAGAAGGAAGGGCTGACGACGACGATCGTGCAGCAGGCCGGCTCGATCCTGCTCGATGTCGAAAAGCGCAACGTCAAGCATTTCGAGGTCGAAACTCCCTACCTCGCCGCCGTAGTGAAGGGTACGCAGTTTCGCGTCACCGTAAACGCCACAGGCACCAGCGTCGACGTCATCCGCGGCCAGGTCGAAGTGGCCGACTTCCGCACCGGGCAGATCGCGCAAGTCAAGCCGGGCCAGCATGCGGCCACCTTCGCGCATGGCAAGAGTGGGCTTTCGCTCGGCGGATCCGGCACGCTCAGCCCGATCGAGCACGGCAAGCCGCGCACGCCCTCAATCGAACGCGTCCCGGTGCCACGCGCGGGCTTCACCGCTCCCCGTAACGCAACCATCGGCCAAGCGCCGGGCAAGGCCGCGCAGGGCACGGCGGACAAGATATCGAACAAGGCGTCTCACCGCGCCGCGGGCATGACCGTGCCGAAGCACGGCGGCATTCGGATATCGTCGGCGATTGGCGAGGTCAAACTCAACGTTCACAAGGTCACAAACGGCCTCGCCCGCGACAAATCGGCGGCACATGGCGGCAACCGAAGCGCAGCCAACAAGGACACGGTCTGGGGTTCTTCCGGCTCTGGAACGAATTCTACCGCCACCGCAATCAACTCCGGCAATGCTGCGACGACCAGCGCCGCAACGAGCCCGTCAGCCGCCTCATCCGTTACCTCCACAGTCGCTGCAGTGACCGGCTCCGGTAACGGCAATGGAAACAACGGCAACGGTAACGGCAACGGCGGCGCCAACGGCAACGGTAATGGAAACGGTCACGGCAAGAACAAATAGCTAGCCTGCCCTTCAATCGATCTGCCGTTGGGGGACGGTAACCCGTGAAGCAGTATCGACCGCATATTCTCGCGATGATTGCGCTGGCAATCATCCTGTCAAGCGGCTGGCATGGCGCGCTGCGCCATGCGCTGGCCGATCTGCGATTTGCCTGGCAGTCGCGGGACGCGAGTGGCGATATCGTGGTGGTCGCGATCGACGCCCCGTCGATCGCCGAGATTGGCGTCTGGCCTTGGCCGCGCCGGCTTTACGCCGAACTGATCGAGCGGCTTCACAACGCCGACGTGCAGGACATCGCGCTCGATGTCGACTTCAGCACGCCGTCCGATGCCGCATCCGACAAGAATTTTGCCGAGGCGCTGGAAAGGGCCGGCGGATCGATCGTGCTGCCGTCGTTCCAGCAGCCGGGCACCGACCGCCTAAGGCTTCACATCAACCAGCCGCTGCCGCAATTCACCAAACATTCCTGGCCGGCGCTGGTCAATGTTGAAGTGGGTCCCGACGGCCTGGTGCGCCGCTATCCGTTCGGCGAGATGCTGGACGACAAATTCGTGCCCTCGATGGCATCGGTAATAGTCGGCCAATATGCCGACAAGCGCGCGCCGTTCCTGATCGATTTCAGCATCCGAAGCGCGTCGGTGCCGCGCGTGTCCTTTGTCCGCGTTCTGCACGGCGATCCGGTGACGCTGCAAAAATTAAAGGGCAAGAAGGTCATCGTCGGCGCGACCGCGCTGGAACTCGGCGACCGCTTCAGCGTGCCGAACGGCGTCATCGTGGCCGGCCCCGTACTGCAGACGCTGGCGGCGGAATCGCTGCTGCAGAACCGCGCTTTGCAATGGACGTCGGGCATCGTCACAC
>JACDAG010000791.1 GCA_013695565.1 Bradyrhizobium sp. | reverse complement strand
GCGCAGCGAAGCAATCCATGTCTCCACTTGCGGCACGATGGATTGCTTCGCTGCGCTCGCAATGACGGATCGACGACGGGATGCTGGTCTGTTTGAAATTCAAATCCGAACTCGTCCGGTCAGGACGATGGTGGACGCACAAGGGATCGAACCTTGGACCTCTCCCGTGTGAAGGGAACGCTCTCCCGCTGAGCTATGCGTCCGGGATCCGGCGAAAAGCGCTTCGTCAGAGCCCGCGATTTACGAAGTGCGGGCCCATAGTGTCAAGCGATCAGTCGGGCCAAATCGAAGCGAATCGAAGGGTTTTCGGGCGAAAGCCTGCCCGGAATCACGCCCCTTGCTGGCGGGCGCGCGAGGCGTGGGACTGCAGGGCCCGAATCCGCTCGGCCAGGGTTCCGCCGCCTTCGGAGGCGCCGGACGTGGCCACGATGTCGTTGGCCGGTTTAGTCGGGGCTTTCGGCGCCGCGGGCTCGGCGGCCAGCATGGCCTCGATCGCCGAATTCGGCCCCTCGAGCTGGATCGCGAGCTTTGCGACCTCGGCGGCGATGTCGTTGATGCGTTCGCGCAACAGCGCGTTTTCCATGCGCTCGGTGGCCCAGGAGCTCTCGGCCTGCTGCTGGATCGCGTTGATGTCACGCTGCAGCTTGCCGCGTTCGTCGTGCGCGACACGAAGCTGTTCTTCGACCGCGGCCTTCTCGCTGCGCAGCTTCTCGACGGCGGGGGAGTGGCCGCCCTGGCTCAGCGCCGCGATCTCGACGCGCAATTCCTTGGCCGCGCGCTCGGCCGCATCATTGGCCTGCTTGAGCTGGTTGTTTTCGAATTCGCGTTCGGCCAGCAGCTTGCCCTGGGTGGCGAGCCGCGCTTCCAGATCGTTGACGCGGTTGCCGAGCATTTCGGCTTCCTTGACCTGGATGATCAGCTGCCGGTCGAGATCGGTGACGCGCTGGCTCAAATTTTCGACGCGGCTGCGGGCGTCGTTGAGCTCGCGCGAGGCAACTTCCGAATCCGTCCGCTCCTGCGCCAGACGCGCCTGCGTTGCGGCGAATTCCTTTTCGGCGTCGCCAACGCGGTTCTTCAATTCCTCGATCTGCGTCCGCACCGTGACCAGCTCGATCTGGCGGCTGTCCGCCACCATCGAACGGTCGGAAAGTTCATGGTTGATTTTGGCAAGCTCGGCCTGCTTGTCGGTCAGCGCCTTCTCGGCGCCGCGCAGCATTTCGGTCTTGGCTGCGAATTCCTCTTCGGTGGCGCGCAGCTGTTCCTTCACCGCCTTCTCGCGGGCTTCGAGCCCGAAGATCGTGGCGTTCTTTTCGCCAAGCTCGATCTTCATGCGGTTGATCGCGTCGGATTTCTTGCCGAGTTCGGCGAGCTGGCTGGTGGTCTTGTTCTTGAGCTGGTCGACGCTCATCTCGAGCCGGCGTGCCGACATCGCGAATTCCGCGCGCAGCTGGTCCTTGTCGGCCTGGATCTCGGCCATCGACAACGGCGTGGCCGCTTCCAGGCGCCGGGTTGTGAGCCGGACCGCGCGGTTATGCACCAGCGGCACGATCATCAGCCCGAACAGCATCGAGACCAGAAAACCGATCGCCAGATACATGATCGGTTCGATCATGGATGGTCACTCCCCGAGGGCAATAAAGAATTCGTTAATCACAATGCCATGGGGGACCGGCATAAGGCCAGCCCAATGCCGCGTTAACCTGAATCGTGAGGGCGTTGCATAGCGTTTTCGAGCGAAAGCCTGCCCCGGACTTGATCCGGGGTGGACCCCGGTTCGCGTCAAGAAAACGCGTCAAAACAAAAGCCAGAGCCCGGTTCTGATGCAATCAGAACCGATCAGGCTCTGCAGTTGTTCAGGAAACCGTTCAGGAAAAGGTCAGAACGGGTTCCAGGTCGCGCGGGGGGTAAATTTGAGATAGCCGATATTGGCACCGAGCCGCAGCCCGATGCCGGAGCGGATCGGGACCAGCACGATGTTGTTGGCGGTCAACGCCGTCATGCCGAAGCCGCCGACGATATAGGCCGAGCCGTCGATGCCGACGAAGCGCTGATAGATCGCGTTGGTGGCGGGCAGATTACAGACCAGCGTCATGGTGCGGGCGCCGTCGCCGCCCCAGTCGAAGCCGACCGACGGTCCCTGCCAGTAGACCCGCAAGTCGCCGGCGTTCTTGGTGTAGAGCGTGCCTTCGCCGTAACGGAGACCGGCAACGAACGCGCCCGAGCCTTCCTCGCCGAGCACGTAACCGTTGGGCAAGCCCCATTGGCTGACCGCGCGCTCGATGATGGAGGCGAGGCCGCGCGAGACATTGCCGAAGAACTTGTGGCCGGCGCCCACCAGTTCGTCCGGTCCGAACGTGGCGGGACTCTGCGCGCGTTGTGGCGGCGGCGCCTGCTGCACCGGAGCCTGCTGCACCGGCGCTTGTTGCATCGGTGCCTGCTGCAGCGGCGCCTGTTGCACCGGCCCCGACTGTTGCGTGGCAGCGGGCACAGTCCAGCACATCAGCGCGGCGAGCGTGACCGCGGCAAGGCGTGAGGCGAAAATCATCAAAGAACCCCTGGTATCGAAATTCTGGCCGCCGCCTTAACCTGACGCCAACATGCACGGTTCTAGGTTGCGTCCAGTGTCCCCTCGACTCGTATGTTATCGGTATCAACTATGACGGCACAACGGCAGGAAAGATATGGTTGGCGCCCCGGAATGGCCATTTTCGCCTTATTGGCAGGCTTTTTCGGCGTCCTCTGCCTTGATTTGACCGCCCTTGCCGCGACCACCGAACGGGTGGTGGTCAATCGCTATTCCGGTCTTGCGATCGAGGGGTTCGACCCCGTCGCCTATTTCACCGATTCCCAGGCCAGTCAGGGCGTGGCCGATTTCGAGGCCTCCGAGGCCGGCGCGGTCTGGCGCTTCCGCAACGAGAGCAACCGCGCTTCGTTTGTCGCCCATCCCGAGATCTACGGCCCCCAGTTCGGCGGCTACGATCCGGTCGATCTGGGGCGAGGGGTGACCTATGCCGGCAACCCACGGTTTTGGGTGGTCGCAGGCCAGCGGCTCTATCTGTTCGGCCGCGAGGAAAACCGCGATGCCTTCGCCGCCGAGCCTTTGCGTTTCCTGAAAGACGCGACGACCCGCTGGCCGGCGCTCGAACAGGGCCTCGCGCAGTAAATCAGGACTTGAGCGATCGTAGCCCGGGCGAGCGAAGCGACCCCGGGAAACCGTGGTGACGTGCCC
>JACDAG010000784.1 GCA_013695565.1 Bradyrhizobium sp. | reverse complement strand
GGCAGCGACGCGCAGCGGCAAAAATGGCTGCCGAAACTTTGCACCATGGAATTGCTGGCGAGCTATTGCCTGACCGAGCCGGGCTCCGGCTCAGACGCCGCCGCACTGCGCACCCGCGCGCTGCGCGACGGCGATCACTACGTGCTCAACGGCCAGAAGCAGTTCATCTCAGGTGCCGGCAAGGGCGATCTCTATGTGGTGATGGTGCGGACCGGCGGCGATGGCCCCGGCGGCATCTCGACCATCGTTGTCGAGGGGGATACGCCGGGCCTGTCGTTCGGCGCCAATGAACGCAAGATGGGCTGGAACGCGCAGCCGACGCGCGCGGTGATTTTCGAGAATGCCCGCGTGCCCGTCGACAATCGCCTTGGTGATGAGGGCATCGGCTTCAAGATCGCGATGGCCGGGCTTGACGGCGGCCGCATCAACATCGCCGCCTGTTCGCTCGGCGGCGCGCAGAATGCGCTCGACAAATCGCTCAGCTACATGAAAGAGCGCAAAGCCTTCGGAAAGCGCCTCGACGAATTCCAGGCGCTGCAGTTCCGTCTCGCCGACATGGCGACCGAACTGGAAGCGGCGCGGACCTTTGTCTGGCGCGCGGCCGCCGCACTCGACCGCAAGGATGCGGATGCGACCATGCTGTGCGCGATGGCCAAGCGTTTTGGCACCGACGTCGGCTTCGAGGTCGCCAACCAGGCGCTGCAACTGCATGGCGGCTACGGCTATCTCAGCGAATACGGCATCGAGAAGATCGTGCGCGATCTGCGCGTGCACCAGATACTCGAAGGGACCAACGAGATCATGCGCTTGATCGTCTCGCGAAAACTGATCGAGGGCGCGCGATGACCGAGGCCATAGCTTCAGAAGGCGACCTGATCGCGCGGCGCGAAGGCGCCTGCGGCGTGATCCGGCTGAATCGTCCGAAGGCGATCAATGCCGTGACACTGGAGATGTTTCGCGACGTCGACAAGGCGCTCGACGCGTTCGAGACCGATCCAGCCGTCGCCGTGATCCTGCTGGAAGGCGCGGGGGAACGTGGCCTCTGCGCCGGCGGCGATATCCGCGCGCTCTGGGAAAGCTCAAACGTCAGCGGCGATCTGGGCAAGATCCTGTGGCGCGAGGAATACATCCTCAATGCCCGCATCAAGAAATTCCCAAAACCCTATGTCGCCTTCATGGACGGCATCGTGATGGGCGGCGGCGTCGGGCTGTCGGCGCACAGCAGCCATCGCGTGGTGACGGAGCGGACCAAGCTCGCCATGCCGGAAGTCGGCCTTGGCTTCTTTCCCGATGTCGGCGGCACCTGGCTGCTGTCGCACTCGCCGGGCGAAATCGGCACTTATTTTGGCCTGACCGGGCAGACGATGAATGGTCCTGATGCGATCCACGCCGGCTTTGCTGACGTGGTCGTGCCGTCGGCAGAACTTGCGGCCTTGCGCGAAGTCCTTACACGAGTTGGTCGCGGGATAGGTTCGCAGGAAATCAGGACCCTGATCGAAACCTTTGGCACTGATGAGACCGCCGGCCCTGTAGCTGCGATGCAGTCAAAAATCGACAACTGGTTCGCCCATGACCGGATGGAAGACATCGTCGCCGCCCTGCAGCGCGACGGGTCGGAACTGGCGCAGGCGACACTGAAGACGCTCGGCGAAAAATCGGCGCGCGGGATGGTGGTGACGCTCAAATTGCTGCGGCTGGCGCGATCCTCGTCTTCGCTGGAAGAATGCCTGGTGCGGGAATATCGCGCCGCGCTGGAAGTGTTTGCCAGCGACGATTTCCGCGAGGGCGTACGCGCCGCCGTGATCGACAAGGATCGCAGCCCAAAATGGTCGCCGCCGCGGATCGAGGACGTGACGCCGGCGATGCAGGCGCCTTACTTCGCCGAGATCGGCGCCGACGAACTCAGATTTAACTGAACCAACAAGAACGACTTATCCGGAGGATTCGAGATGGCAAATATCGCATTCATTGGCCTCGGCAACATGGGTGGGCCGATGGCGGCCAATCTGGTCAAGGCCGGCCACAAGGTCATCGCGTTCGATCTAGTCGAGGCCTCCAAGAACCAGGCCAAGTCCGACGGCGCTACCATCGCTGAAAGTGCCGCCGCCGCCGTGAAGGGCGCGGACACCGTCATCACCATGCTGCCTGCGGGCAAGCATGTGGTCTCAGTCTGGACCGATGTGGTTCCTGCGATGACCAAGGGCACGCTGATCATCGATTGCTCGACCATCGATGTCGAGAGTGCAAAACAGGCGCATGCGCTGGCCGCCAAGCACGGCATGGCCTCGGTGGACGCGCCGGTGTCCGGCGGCACCGGCGGCGCCAAGGGCGCGACGCTGACCTTCATGTGCGGTGGTGAGGACAAGGCGTTCGGCGCGGCCAAATCCGTACTGGAGAACATGGGCAAGAAGATCGTGCATTGCGGCGGTGCCGGTGCAGGGCAGGCGGCCAAGATCTGCAACAACATGATTTTGGGTATTTCCATGATCGGCGTCGGCGAGGCCTTTGCGCTGGCCGAGAAACTGGGCCTGTCGCATCAGGCGCTGTTCGACGTCGCCTCGACCTCGTCCGGGCAGTGCTGGGCGCTGACCTCCTATTGCCCGGTGCCGGGCCCGGTTCCGACGTCTCCCGCCAATAATGGCTACAAGCCGGGTTTTGCTTCCAATCTGATGGTGAAGGATTTGACGCTGGCGCAGGATGCCGCCAACGCCGCGGGGGCTGCGACCCCTCTGGGCAAGCACGCGCAGGAGATCTACAAGGCGTTCGACGCCGCCGGCCATGGCGGGGTGGATTTTTCCGGGATTATCCAGCACGTTCGGGGTCTCGCCCGGAAATGATTGATACCGTCATTGTGAGCGAAGCGAAGCAATCCATAGTTGTTCCGGGCGGAAGCTGGATTGCTTCGTCGCTTCGCTCCCTTGCGCAAACGCTTCGCGTTTGTCGCAGGCAATGACGACAACTTAACCGGCTCGTTCCTTAGGGCGTAGACATGACGAGTTTCCAGGAAGCGCGCGCCTTTCTGCTCAAGCACCGCACCGACTACGAGGCCGCGGTCAGGGGATTCCGCTGGCCAGACCCGGTGCCCTTCAACTGGGCGCTGGACTGGTTCGACGCCGAGCTCGCCCGCAATGCCGACAGCAAGGACCGTGCGGCGCTGTGGATCGTCGATGCCGCCAGCGACAAGGAGACGAAACTCTCCTTTGCCGCCCTCTCGCAACGTTCCAACCAGGTTGCCAACTTCCTGCGTGCGCAGGGGCTGAAGCGTGGCGATCATTTGCTGCTCTTGCTCGGCAATGTCGTGCCGCTGTGGGAGACCATGCTGGCGGCGATGAAGCTCGGCGTCGTCGTGATCCCCGCGACCACGCTGCTTACGCCCGATGAGTTGCGCGACCGGCTCGACCGCGGCCGGGCCAAGGTGGTGGTCGCCTCGCAGGATCAGGTCGCAAAGTTCGCAAGCCTGGGCACCGAGGGGCTGGTGCGCATCGTTGTCGGCGCGACGGCGAAGCACGAAGG
>JACDAG010000783.1 GCA_013695565.1 Bradyrhizobium sp. | reverse complement strand
CTGTTATTCCTTCTCTCGGAGGCATTGCTCCCGCCATGGCCGATTCGAACGCAATGTCCGCCGCCGACATCGTCGCCGCGATCAGGAACAAGCAGATCAAGGCCATCGACGTCACCAAGGCCGCGATAGCGCGTGCCGAACTGGTTGGGGATCTCAACGCGCTGATTATCCTGAACAAGGATCCGGCAATCGCCGCGGCGGCTGAAATCGACGAGTGGTCGCGCGGCCAGCTTCCGCTCGCCGGGCTTCCGATCGTCGTCAAGGACAACATCAACACCGCCGACATGCCGACATCGGGAGGCACCCCGGCGCTGCAGAAGGCGCGGACGGGCCGCACGGCGCCGTCGCTGGACCGGCTCCTGAAGGCCGGCGTTATCATGATCGGCAAGGCCAATATGCATGAGCTGGCGTTCGGCATCACCAGCACCAACCTCGCGTCGTTCGCGGGGCCGGTGAAAAATCCCTATGACAAGACGCGGATCCCTGGCGGCTCTTCGGGCGGAACGGCGGCGGCGATTGCCGCCGGTATCGTCAGCTGCGGATTGGGATCCGACACCGGTGGTTCGACGCGCGTGCCGGCGGCGCTTTGCGGCATCGTCGGACTGCGGCCATCGGTCGGCAATGGCGGCGCCGAGCGCCGCTACAACGATGCCAATCTGGTGGTCCCGATCAGCCACACCCGCGACACCGTGGGCCCGATGGGACGTACGGTGGCGGATGTGGCATTGCTCGATTCCGTCATTACCGCTACGCCGCTGGCGAAGAGCGAACCGTTGAGCGGCAAGCGTTTCGGCATTCCGGCAGCGTTCTGGGGCGGGCTCGACCGCGATCTCGAAACCGTAACCAAGGCGGCGCGTGCAAAGCTTGCCGATGCCGGCGTGGTTCTGGTTGATGTCGATATGCCCGGCCTGTTCGACCTGAACGCAAAAGTATTGTTTCCGGTGGCGCTGCACGAGCCGATCGACGACATCCCCGCATATCTCAAGGCGACCGGCATCACCGACATCACACTGGCCGACATCGTCGCCCAGATCGCCAGTCCCGACGTCAAGGGTGCGTTCGGCGCCATCACCGCCGACGCCTTCGGTGCCGCCTATCAGGATGCCATCTCGGTGCATCGGCCCGCGCTGCAGAAAATGTACGAAGCGTATTTCCGCGACAACAACCTCGACGCCATCCTGTTTCCGACCACCATCGCACCGGCGCCCTTGATCGATGCCGGGAAGGGATCCGGCGAGATGTCGATCAATGGCGGTGCACCGGTGCCGACATTCGACACCATGATCCGCAACACCGATCCCGGCAGCAATGCCGGCCTTCCAGGCCTGTCGCTCTACGCTGGCATGACGCCGGGTGGCCTGCCGGTCGGGCTCGAGATCGATGGTCCCGTCGGCAGCGATCCAAAACTGCTTGGGCTCGGCCTTTCGATCGAAGCCATCCTGGGTTCGGCGCCGCCGCCGAAGCTGTAGCAAGATCGATGAAGCCTGTTCCCAATCCACTTGATCAAGCGA
Source organism: Bradyrhizobium sp. (assembly GCA_013695565.1). Classification (GTDB taxonomy): domain Bacteria; phylum Pseudomonadota; class Alphaproteobacteria; order Rhizobiales; family Xanthobacteraceae; genus Bradyrhizobium. The sequence goes on along the minus strand of JACDAG010000783.1, from coordinate 1,952 downwards.
CGGAAGCGCGCTGCGTCCGGCTGACGGCGAAAGCCGAGAATGCGGCTGCGCTTGCGCCCGTGGTCGAGACCCGCACCCTGTCGCGCGCCGCGCATGAACTGCTGATCGAGGTCAAGGCCGCCGCCGTCAATCCGTCCGACGTCAAGGCCGCCACCGGCCTGATGCCCTATGCGGTGTTTCCGCGCACGCCGGGCCGCGACTATGCCGGCATCGTGATCGACGGCCCGACGGAATCGATCGGGCGTGAGGTGTTCGGCTCGTCCGGCGATCTCGGCATCCGCCGCGACGGCACCCATGCCACGCATCTCGTGGTCGAGGCCGATGCCGCGGTGGAGAAGCCCAAGAGCATTTCCTGGGAAGAGGCCGCCGGCATCGGCGTTCCCTTCGTGACCGCGATGGAAGGCCTGCGCCGCGCCGGAATTCCAAAAGCCGGCGAGATCGTGCTTGTCATGGGCGTCAACGGCAAGGTCGGACAGGCCACCGTGCAGATCGCGAGCTGGCACGGCGCGCGCGTGATCGGCGTCGTCCGCAAGGATGAGCTTTATGAAGGCCACACCAATTCGAAGGTCGAGATCGTCAACGCTTCCGTGACCGATGTCGCGGCGCGCGTGCGCGAAATCACCGGCGGCAAGGGCGCCGACATCGTCTTCAACACCGTCGGCGATCCCTATTTTCAGGCGGCGCACAAATCGCTCGCGTTGCGCGGGCGCCAGATATTGATCGCGGCGGTCGACCGCATCGTGCAGTTCAACATCCTGGAGTTCTATCGCGGCCAGCACACCTATGTCGGCATCGATACGCTCGGCCTGTCGTCGATCGCAACCGGCGCGGTTCTGGCCGAACTCGGACCCGGCTTCGCCAGCGGGCATCTGAAACCGTTCCCGATCAAGCTGGCGGCGATCTATCCGCTGGAGCAGGCCAAAGCCGCCTTCATCGCGGTGGCCGGTTCGTCGCGGGACCGCGTGATCCTGCGCCCTGCGTAACGTTTCCCATCCAATATTCGGCCTCGTTTCGCAGGAACGAAACCGTTCGCATTTCGGTTGATGGCGAGGGTTTTATTCTCCCTACGGCCCCGCGTGCGACAGCTTCATTCTTTGCGTTGCGCCGCCGTGGACGGGCCCATGCAAACGACGTTATAGCAGGGCGAAATTTGCATCTTATTTGAGCTGTGGCGGCAATTTCAGCCGCGAAAAGCCTGAAGGAAGACCAAGTGCTGGCGGCTGCCAATATCATCGTGTTGAGCGGGTTGCTGATCGGCCTCGTCTATGGCGCGGTCGGCCTGTTGAGCGGCTTTTGCATGCTCTCCGGCCTGCGCGGCTGGTGGGCGGAAGGCGACGGCCGTCTGGTCCGCACCTATGCGCTGGCGATCGGCGTCGCGGTGGCGTCGACGCAATTGCTGGCGGCGGCGGGGCTCGTCGATCTCGGCAAGTCGATCTATCTGCAGCCGTCATTTTCGGTGCCGCTGATGTTCTTTGGGGGACTCTTATTCGGCTACGGCATGGTGCTGTCGAACGGCTGCGGCTCGCGCGCGCTGGTGCTGCTCGGGCGCGGCAATCTGCGCTCCTTCGTCGTGGTGATCGTGCTGGGTATTTTTGCGATGATGACGCTGAAGGGCCTGGCTGCACCGGCGCGCGTCACCGCGCTGCAGCTGTCGCAGACCTCGCCATCGGTCATTTCCTTGCCCGCGCTGTTGTCGACCTTCGGCATCGGCGAGACATTCGCCCGCACGGTCGCGGCATCCGCGATCTCGGGCGCCTTGATCATCTTTGCTTTTGCACACGCGCCGTTCCAGCGCGCCTGGGGCCAGATCGCTGCGGGGCTCGCGGTCGGCCTGCTGGTAACCGCGGGATGGTTCGCAACCGGTTATCTCGGTGCCGACGACTTCAATCCTGCCCCGGTGACCTCGCTCACCTTCATCGCGCCGATCGCCGATGCCGTGCAATACGCTATGC
>JACDAG010000770.1 GCA_013695565.1 Bradyrhizobium sp. | reverse complement strand
ATCGCGGAAATCGACCAGCCTCCACCTGTCAATCCGAGCAAGCCATGGCCCAAGTTCTCTGCTAATCAGCTGTGGTTCAACTATGTCTGACTTTTCCCGGGACAGCCCTGCGAAGAGCGGGGCGAGGTGAGCAGACTCAAAAATATCGAAAACAACCCCATGCACAGTAGGGATTGTGGTCGCTAGTATTCCACACATACCAGATATAGCCCGTCGGGCGGCGCCACCGGACCGCAGGCGGCGCGGTTGCGGGCGGCGAGTGCGGCGGCAAGATCGTCGGCGCTCCAGCGGCCTTCGCCGACCCAGACCAACGATCCCACCATCGAGCGCACCTGGCTGTGCAGGAACGAGCGTGCCGAGGTCAGGATCGAAACGGCATCGCCGTCCCTGACGACATCGAGCTGATCGAGCGTCTTCTCCGGCGATTTCGCCTGGCATTCGGTATCGCGGAACGTCGAGAAATCATGCTTGCCGAGCAAACGCTGCGCGGCGACATGCATCGCGTCGGTATCGAGCTGGCGCGGCACGCGCCAGGTGCGGCCGATGTCGAGCGCGAGATTGGCGCGGTGGTTGGTGATGCGGTAGCGGTAGTGACGCTTGATCGCGGAAAACCGTGCCTCGAAATCGTCAGCGACGATCTCGGCGCTGAGCACGCCGATCGGATGCGGCCTCAAATGCGCGTTCAGCCCATCGCGCAATCGGCCCGGCGGGAACGACTTTTCGATATCGCAGTGAGCGACCTGCCCCAGCGCATGCACGCCGGCATCGGTGCGTCCCGCGCCGTTCACGCGAACCTGCTCGCCGCAGATCGCCTTGACCGCGGTTTCCAGCGCACCCTGCACCGTTGGCGCGTTGTCCTGGATCTGCCAGCCGCTGAAAGGGCCGCCGTCATATTCGATGATGAGTTTGTAGCGGGGCATATCGTTCCAGGTAGGTCGTCATCATCCGCGAAGGCGGATGATCCAGTACACCGCGGCGGTTCGGTTTAATTTCCAGAGAGCGCGGCTTACTGGATACCCCGCCTTCGCGGGGTATGACAGTCATGAAAGCCGCGCCGGCGGTCTTAACGGCGTACCGCGCAAAAAGTCCGCGGCTTTCATCGGCGCCTTGCCGGCGCGCTGCAGTTCCAGAATCCGGATCGCACCGCCGCCGCAGGCAATCGCGAGCTGTTCGTCGAGCAAATCGCCCGGCTCACCCGCGCCCTTGGCCGGCTCGCAACGCAGAATCTTGATGCGCGCCGCTTCGCCGTCGAGCGAGGCCTCGCACCAGGCGCCGGGAAACGGCGACAATCCGTGAATGTGCCGCAGCACGTCGCGCGCCGGCTTGCTCCAGTCGATCCGCGCTTCGGCCTTCTCGATCTTGGCCGCGTAAGTGACGCCTTGTTCGCTTTGCTTCTTCAATTGAAGACCGCCACGTTCCAGCCCGCCCATCGCGCGCACCATTAGATCGGCGCCCAAGGGGGCCAGCGCGTCGTGCAGATCGGCCGCGGTCATCGTATCCGAAATCATAAGCCGCTCCGCCATCGCGACGTCGCCGGTATCGAGACCGACATCCATCTTCATCACCATCACGCCTGACTCGGCGTCGCCCGCCATGATGGCGCGATTGATCGGCGCGGCGCCGCGCCAGCGCGGCAGCAACGAACCGTGCAGATTGAAACAACCGAGCGGCGGTGCATCGAGAATGGTCTGCGGCAGGATCATGCCATAGGCGACGACAACAGCGGCTTCCGCGTTGTGCGTGCGAAACGCTTCGAGCGCTTCCGGCGTCTTCAATGTCGTCGGCGTTAACACCGATATGCCGAGCCGCCGCGCCTCCTGCTCGACCGGCGTCGGCTGCAGCTTCATGCCGCGCCCGGCCGGCTTCGGCGCGCGGGTGTAGACGGCCGCGATCTCATGGCCATGGGCCACGAGTTCCAGCAGCGTCGGCACCGCGAAATCGGGCGTGCCCATGAAGATCAGGCGAAGAGGCATGGTACGGAACGCTTCCTGTCAACCGAACATTAGATAACGAGCGTCATCTCAGCGTAATGGCTTCGCCATTATCGCCGAAGGTGCGAGCCCTTGCGAGCCTCGAAGGATGCGCAGGAAAGAAAGAATGTCGCTTGCGGCTGCCGTCGCCCTTCGAGGCTCGCAAGAGCTCGCACCTCCAGCGATGAGTTTACGCTCACGCGGAGGTGACGGCGAGCTTAGCCTACTCCGCCGCCCGCTTCGCGGCCTTGGTAAACTTCTTGATGACGCGGTCGCGTTTCAGCTTCGACAGGTAATCCACGAATAGCACGCCGTTGAGGTGGTCGATCTCGTGCTGGATGCAGGTGGCGAACAGGCCGTCGGCGTCTTCCTCGTGCACCTTGCCGTCCAGTTCGGTGAAGCGAAAGCGCACCTGGGCCGGCCGTTCGACCGCCTCGTAATATTCGGGAATCGAGAGGCAGCCTTCCTCGTAGACCGATAATTCTTCGGACGAGGAGATGATCTCCGGATTGATGAAGACCCGCGGTTGCGGCTTGGTTTCGCCGTCCTCGGTCTTCTTGGCGAGGTCCATCGTGATCAGCCGCAGCGGCTGCGCGACCTGGATCGCGGCGAGCCCAATGCCGGGCGCGTCATACATGGTCTCCAACATGTCGTCGGCGAGCTTGCGAATCTCCGACGTCACCTTCTCGACGGGTCTGGAGACGAGCCGCAACTGTTTGTCCGGCAGGATGATGATTTCTCGTAAGGCCATGATGCGGCGATTTAAGCTGCTGCTTTGCCGCGGTCAATGCGTTGCGGAACCGGTTAAGACGGCCTTAGCCATGATTTTTAAGGCGGCGTTAACCACGAAAATTAAGGGCTCATTTACGATAAATGTTCCCTCTTCGTTCGTGTTAGGCAGCGAATCGGCTACAAGCAGGCCATGAACGAGATTCTTTTTGTGGTCGGCGACCTGCCGATTCGGACCGTTGACGCGCTGATCGGCTTTGGCTTGCTGGCGCTGGTGCTGCTCTTGACCATTGCCATCGTGATTGCCCGCTCCGGCCGCCGTGGCGCGGAACTGGCGATGGCGCAGGCGATCCGGGCCGACGAGCTCGAAGAGCGCGTGAGCGAGATGCTGCGCGCACAGAGCGAATCGACCGGCCGGGTCGACGCGATGGGACAGGCGCTGGCGGGCCGTCAGGCGGAGATGGCGCGTGCCGTCAACGAGCGGCTGGATTCGGTGACCCACCGGGTCGGCCAGTCGATGGAAGCCACCACGCGCAACACCATGGAGAGTTTGCGCGCGCTGCATGAGCGGCTCGGCATCATCGACAATGCGCATAAAAATCTCACCGACCTGACCTCGCAGGTGACCACCCTGCGCGACGTGCTCGCCAACAAGCAGTCGCGTGGCGCGTTCGGCCAGGCGCGGATGGAAGCGATCGTCCAGGACGGCATGCCGAAGGGCGCTTACGAATTCCAGTACACGCTCTCAAGCGGCAAGCGGCCGGACTGCGTGGTGTTCCTGCCGGACCAGCGCCCGCTCTGCATCGACGCGAAATTTCCGCTGGAAGCGATGACCGCGCTGCACGACGCGCGCACCGACGAGGAAAAAAAATACGCCACGCAACGTTTGCGCGCCGACGTGATGAAGCATGTCAGCGACATCGCCGAGAAATATCTGATCGCCGGCGAGACCCAGGACACCGCGCTGATGTTCGTGCCATCTGAATCGGTCTATGCGGAGATTCATGACGGGTTCGACGACGTGATCCAGAAGGCCTACCGCGCCCGCGTCGTGCTGGTGTCGCCGTCGCTGTTGATGCTGGCGATCCAGGTAATGCAGCAGATCCTCAAGGACGCCCGGATGCGCGACGCCGCCGACCAGATCCGCACCGAGGTGCTGAATCTGGGCGACGATCTCAACCGCCTGCGCGACCGCGTGCTGAAGCTGCAGAAGCATTTTGGCGACGTCAACGAGGACGTGCGGCAGATCCTGATCTCCGCCGACAAGATCGAAAAACGCGCCGGACGGATTGAGGAGCTGGATTTCAGCAAGACCGAGGCGGCGCCCGTCGAGACGCCGCGCATCGTCAAGGCAGGTGCGCCCGAGCTGTTTCCCTTGCAGCGGAAGATGCAGGCCGGGGAGTAGGGGTCGCTACAAATACGGTGTCGT
>JACDAG010000768.1 GCA_013695565.1 Bradyrhizobium sp. | reverse complement strand
ATCTGCTGACGATCGGATCGATCAAGTGGATCGGGTTCCGCCGTTTCGACAATGCCAGGCCGCGCGACCCCGTATTCTATGAAGACGCGATCCGCGCCCGGGCGCTCGGCGCCCACCAGAACGGCATCGAGGCGTTTCCGTTTTTCGCGGTCGCGGTGCTGCTGGCGGAATTTCGGCTGGGGCCAGAACGCCTGATCGACGAACTGGCGGTCTTGTTCCTGATCGTGCGGATCGCCTATGTCTTCACCTATCTCGGCAACCGCCCGACGCTGCGCTCGATACTCTGGAGCATCGGTTTCGCGATCAATATCGCGATTTTCTTCCTTCCGGCGGTCAAGGGGTATTTGCCGGGGTGAGGCAAAATCTCTCGTCGTCCCTGCGAACGCAGGGACCCATACGCCGCGGCGCTCATTGTTAAGGAAGGTATCTAACGCCAGCGCTCTCACCGATAGGCCGCGGCGTATGGGTCCCCCGATGCGCAATTGCGCATCTGAGATCGGCGCTCGCTATGCTCGCTTGTCCGGGACGACGTGGATGGGTCGTCGCGAACATGCCTTCGCCTTCTCGCGGCGCGATGCGCCCGAGGTTTGCTGGAAACTTCACGCCCTCACCAAACAGAGGGCGCAGGGAATGCCGGATGCGCGCTGCACCCGCGATCTCGTGAGCAATGTGCACAAAAAGGTGCGCCCACGAGCATACAGGGCAGCGGAGAACATCCGACATTCCCTGCGCAATGGCTTTACGGCTTATAGCGTGCTCTCCCCGGAGAACGGCTCTTTTGCCTCCGTTGCGCCCTGGGAAATCGAATGCCTCCCAGGTGCATAGACGCCAGCAACGCGACGTCAGGACCACACGACTTCGCCGTACGCGTCAGTTGCATCGTCATTGCAACATCCGCGTCCACCGCATCCCACCACGCGTTTCGTGACGTGCGCAACGCCCCTCTGGTCGGTGAGACGGCAGATTCATGCCACGGATTGAACTTCTGATAAAGCGAATTATTTTTTATTTTTGGACTTGACATGATTTCTGGCAATCAGAATTGATTTGCCCCGGCTACTGCCGTGAGCTACGGCGGACAAGTCGCCAAGGCTATGCCGGGCGCGGTCGTCGTTTTTTTTCGTCGCAGCCGTGGCCTTGAAGCAGCGCTGATCGGATGCGCTATCCCGGGGGCCTTTGGGGAGCGGCGTTGGTTTACGTTGAAGCTTCAAGGGGCTGGATGGCACCAAGGCTGCATGAGCGCGGCTCACCGCTCCAGGGCGCCGCGGAGATTTCATGTGATGGATACTGTCAGAAAACCCCGCCGGTTCGGCATCATTGGAAGCATTGTAGGCCTGCTGGCGCTGCTGGTGTCAGCGCTGACGCAATTATTGCCGGCAGCGCATCTGGCACAACCGGCCTTCGGTCAGGTAACCGAACCAGCCGCACCGAAGGCCAAGGACCACGTGATCTTCCATACCAAGCGATTTGAAATCACCAAATCTCGCGAGGCTTCCGAACAGCGTACGGTTGGCACCACCTGGAACGAGGTCCTTTCAACGACCGCGGCCGCGCTGGGCATGCTCGCCATTGCCCTCGCGGTATTCGCGGTCATTTTCAGGGAAGAAAAACTGCTGGCAGGTATCGCGGCTGTCCTCGGCGCCGCAGCGATCGCCGTTCAGATATGGTGGGTTTTGATCATCGTGGCGATCGCGGTCTTCATCCTCAACGCCTTCCTGTCCTGAGCAGGCGGTATCGATGGAGCGCGGGATGGATGGAGCGCATCACGCCAGATGCCGCTCCCGCGTCGCGATCAGGTCACGCATCGATTGCGGGATCGGGACCGGACGGTGGGATTTCTGATCGGTATAGACCCAGACGATCTCGCCGGTCACGAGCGCGTCATCGCCGCCCTTGCGAAAGATGGCGAGTTCGAACGCGACGCTCGAATTGCCGATCCGCGCCACCCGCGCGCCGACGTCCAACTCCCAATCGAACAGCACCGGCGCCTTGTATTCGATCAACGATTTGACGACGTGGAAGTCGATCCCCGTTTGCCGGGAGTCGGCATACTGGTCGTAGCCGAGCGCGCGGAAATACTCGGTGATGGTGGTGTCGAAATAGGTCAGATAATGCGCGTTGAAGACAACGCCCTGACCGTCGATCTCGGAATAGCGCACCCGGAACGGGTGGAAGAACCAGAACTGCTCGCGTGACATCGGGTTCATTTTCCGGAAAGACGCCGCTCTTCCGCGGCGAGCTCGGAGCGGCAGGCTTTTTCCAATGCCGGCAAATCAGCTTGCACCAACTTCCACAGGACAGGTGCGGCGATACTCTCGTAGTCGTGGCGCAGCACGTTGCCGATCCCTGCAACTTTCTGCCACGGGATTTCCGGATTGCGCACTTTCAGGTCATCCGCAAGATGACGACTGGCTTCGGAAATAATCTCAACACCGCGCTCGACGAGCCTTGTCGCTGCCAATCGCTTTCGAATGCATCGAGCGGCACATCCGCCAAGACGCCGTTGACGCGTTCAATCGCCTCGATGATATCCGTTAAACGGGGGATGAGTGAACGCGCCACCACTAAAACACTCGGACGGCCGCTGCTTCTATCGCTTCCCGCAGCGCCTTGTGCAGGCTGTCGCGCGTCATGATATCCGTCTTCCGGCCGAGAATGCTGGCGGCGTATTCTTTCACGTCCATCAGTTCGTAGACGCCGAGCTTACCCTTTTGATAGTCGAAAAAGAGATCCACGTCGGAATCGTGATTGGCCTCGCCACGCGCCGTTGAGCCGAACATGTAAAGATGTTCGACGCCAAGCCGCTTCAAATCGGCCTCATGCTGCCGTAACCGGCTGATGACTTCATCGCGTTCCATAACGACATTGTAGCAAATCCGGGCTGCCGGTTCCACGCCTTTCAATTACGGCATTGATCCAGACCAAGACTGCCAATTACGGCGCGCAGCGCCGCCATCACTTCCGCGCCAGAATCGCAAGAATTGCCCGTATCCCTGCGGGAATCGGCGGCACGATCGGGATAGAGAACATTGGCTCCAGTTCGCGCGCGGCCTCGCCCAGCGGGCCGCCGCCGATAATGACGGCCTCTGCGCCGTCATCGCCAATGCAGTGACGGACGGCATCGGCCAGCGCGCCGCGCAGGCGATCCTTGTCCTTGACCAACTCCGCAAGCTCCCCGGACGTTATTCGAAGGCCGGTGTATTGCGCCGACAGCCCCAGCAAGGCGACGCGCTGATCAATGGCAGCCTTCAATGCCGGCGTCGTCGTGGCGATCCCAAACCGCCGCCCGCCGGCCGATGCTTCGCGAAAGGCCGACTCAGCGATGCCGACCGCCGGCGTCCGGCATCGCTCCCGGACTTCCGCAAGGCC
>JACDAG010000752.1 GCA_013695565.1 Bradyrhizobium sp. | reverse complement strand
GTGGTGTTCTCCAGCTGCCCGGTGGCGCGCTGGAAACGCAGGTTGAAACGTTCTTTCTTCAGGTTGAGGACGGCGTCCTCCCTCTGATCTTCGCTCATCGCGCGAATGTCGGCGGTTTTCATCTCGGCCATGAATGTTACTCCGCAATGCGCGCGACGAAGCGCGTCTTGATCGGCAGCTTGGCGGCGGCGAGCGAGAGCGCTTCCTTCGCGGTCTGCACCGTGACGCCGTCGATCTCGAAAATCACACGGCCGGGCTTGACACGGGCCACCCACAATTCCGGCGTTCCCTTGCCGGAGCCCATGCGGACTTCGGCGGGTTTCTTCGACACCGGCAGATCCGGGAAGATCCGGATCCAGACGCGGCCGGCGCGCTTCATGTGACGGGTGAGCGCGCGTCGTGCGGCTTCGATCTGACGGGCGGTGATGCGCTCGGGCGCCATCGCCTTCAGGCCGAACTGTCCGAACGACAACGTCGCGCCCGAAGTCGCAACGCCGTGGATACGGCCCTTATGCGCCTTCCGGAACTTCGTTTTCTTTGGTTGCATCATGGCTTACGCCCTCAAACCTTCTCTAATGTCTCAAGCAGCGTCGCGACGCGGACGGGTATTGTCGCCTTCGGCCATCTTCTTGTCCTGGGCCATCGGATCATGCTCGAGGATCTCGCCCTTGAAGATCCAGACCTTGACGCCGCAGGTACCGAACGTGGTGAACGCAGTCGCCACGCCGTAATCGATGTCGGCGCGCAGCGTGTGCAAGGGCACGCGACCTTCGCGATACCATTCCATGCGCGCGATTTCGGCGCCGCCGAGACGGCCCGAGCAGTTGATACGAATGCCCTCGGCGCCAAGACGCATCGCCGACTGCACCGCGCGCTTCATGGCGCGGCGGAATGCGACGCGGCGCTCGAGCTGCTGGGCGATCGATTCGGCGACCAGGGTTGCGTCGAGCTCCGGCTTGCGGATTTCGACGATGTTGATGACGACGTCGGAAGCCGTGATGTCGGCAACCCGCTTGCGCAGCTTGTCGATGTCGGCGCCCTTCTTGCCGATCACAACACCCGGACGCGCCGAGTGGATCGTCACGCGGCACTTCTTGTGCGGACGCTCGATCACGATGCGGGCGACAGCCGCCTGCTTGAGTTCCTTGTGCAGGATCTCGCGGATCTTGACGTCTTCATGCAAGAGCTTGCCGTACTCGTTCTTGCCGGCGAACCAACGGGAATCCCACGTCCGGTTGATGCCCAGACGCAGCCCGATTGGATTGATCTTTTGACCCATCGTTCTCTCCTGCGCTTTTAAGCGCTCGCCTCGGCTTCGACCTGACGAACAACGATCGTCAGCTGCGCGAATGGTTTAAAGATACGGCCCGAACGGCCACGGCCGCGCGGTGAAAAACGCTTCATCACGATGCCGTTGCCGACATGGGCCTCGGCGACGACCAGATCGTCGACCTCGAGGTCGTGGTTATTTTCGGCATTCGCGATCGCCGACTCCAGGCACTTCTTGACGTCGACCGCGATCCGCTTGCGCGAAAACTGCAGGTCGGCCAGTGCCGCAGACGCCTTCCGGCCGCGGATCAGTTGCGCGACAAGATTGAGCTTCTGCGGGCTGACGCGCAGCATCCGGGCGACAGCCTTGGCTTCGTTATCCGGGAGGACCCGTTCGCGCTTTGGTTTGCTCATCGCTTATTCCTCAAGCCTTCTTGGCTTTCTTGTCGCCAGAATGGCCATGGAAGGTACGGGTCGGCGAGAACTCGCCGAACTTGTGACCCACCATTTCCTCGTTGACCGATACCGGCACATGCTTCTGGCCGTTGTAGACACCGAAGACCAGGCCGACGAACTGCGGCAGGATGGTCGAGCGGCGGCTCCAGATCTTGATGACGTCGTGACGGCCGGACGCGCGCGCGACATCTGCCTTCTTGAGCAGAGAGCCTTCGACGAACGGGCCTTTCCAGACTGAACGAACCATGTCCGGCGTTCCTTACTTCTTCCGCTTGTGGCGGCTTAGGAGGATGAATCTGTTGGTCGACTTATTCGAACGGGTCTTCTTGCCCTTGGTCGGCTTGCCCCACGGGGTAACCGGGTGGCGGCCGCCCGAGGTGCGGCCTTCGCCGCCGCCGTGCGGATGGTCGATCGGGTTCATGACGACGCCGCGGTTATGCGGACGCCAGCCGAGCCAGCGGGTACGGCCGGCCTTGCCGATCGAAATATTCATGTGGTCCGGGTTCGACACCGCACCGATGGTACCGCGGCAACGGCCGTGCACCAGGCGCTGCTCGCCCGAGTTCAGACGCACAATGACGTAGTCCTGATCACGACCGACGAGCTGGGCGTAGGTGCCGGCGGAGCGAGCGATCTGGCCGCCCTTCCCGATCTTCATCTCGATGTTGTGGACGATGGTGCCGATCGGCATGTTGCCGAGCGGCATGACATTGCCCGGCTTCACGTCGACATAGTTGCCGGCAACGATCGTGTCGCCAACAGCCAGACGCTGCGGCGCCAGGATATAGGCCTGCTCGCCGTCCTGATACTTGATCAGCGCGATGAACGCGGTGCGGTTCGGATCGTATTCCAGCCGTTCGACGACCGCGGGAACGTCAACCTTGTTCCGCTTGAAGTCGACGATCCGGTAAGCCTTCTTGTGGCCACCGCCGCGGAAACGAACCGTGATGCGGCCGGTATTGTTGCGGCCGCCATTGCTGATCTTGCCTTCGGTCAACGCCTTGACCGGCTTGCCCTTGTAGAGCGCCGAACGATCAACCATCACCAGCTGGCGCTGGCCCGGTGTCGTCGGATTGAATTTTTTCAATGCCATCGTTGTAGCGCCTTATAGTCCGGTGGTGACGTCGATGCGGTGGCCCTCTTCGAGGGTCACGATCGCCCGCTTCACATCCGACTGCGAACCGAAATTGCCGCGGAACACCTTGGTTTTGCCCTTGCGGACCAGCGTGTTCACGCTCTTCACCTTGACGTCGAACAGCTTTTCGACGGCTTCCTTGATTTGCGGCTTGGTCGCCTTGGCGGCAACCCTGAACACAACCTTGTTGTGCTCGGACGCTACCGTTGCCTTCTCGGTCACGACCGGGGCGACGATCACGTCGTAATGGCGCGGATCGATATTCTTCATTTGAAGCGCGCCTCCAGCGCATCCACCGCCGACTTGGTCAACACCAGCTTGTGACGGCGCAGAATGTCATAGACGTTGATGCCCTGGATCGGCAGCACGTCGATGTTCGGAATGTTGCGGGCCGCGGTCGCGAAACCGGCATGCACCTCGGCGCCGTCGATGATCAGCGCATTGGTCAGGCCGAGACCCGAGAAATGTCCGATCAACGCCTTGGTCTTGGCCGCCTCGAGCGTCGCCGATTCAATCACGATCAGGCCGCCGTCCTTGGCCTTGGCAGAGAGCGCATGGCGAAGTGCCAATGCGCGCACCTTCTTCGGCAGCGCGAAGGCGTGCGAGCGCACCACCGGACCGAACGCACGGCCACCGCCGCGGAACTGCGGAACGCGGGCCGAACCGTGACGAGCACCGCCGGTGCCCTTCTGCTTGTACATCTTCTTGCCGGTGCGCCAGACATCGGCACGGCCCTGCGTCTTGTGCGTGCCGGCCTGACGCTTGGCGAGCTGCCAGTTGACGCAGCGCTGGATGATGTCCTTGCGCGGCTCCAGGCCGAAAATCTCGTCGGACAGCTGGACCGAACCGGCTTCCTTGCCCTCAAGGGTCGTGACTTTCAGTTCCATCTCACGCGCCCTCCTGCTCGGCCGGCGCTTGAGCCTGCTCGGCTCCGCCGACAACCCTGAACTTGCCGGGCTTCGGAGCTTCCTTCGGCAACGGCTTCTTCACGGCGTCACGCACCGAGATCCATCCGCCCTTGGAGCCGGGAACGGCGCCTTCGACGAGGATCAGGCCACGCGCGACGTCGGTCTGCACGACGCGCAGATTAAGCGTGGTGATACGATCGACACCCATGTGACCGGACATCTTCTTGTTCTTGAATGTCTTGCCGGGATCCTGGCGTCCGCCGGTCGAACCGATCGAACGATGCGAAACCGACACACCGTGGGTGGCGCGCAGACCGCCGAAATTCCAGCGCTTCATGCCGCCGGCGAAATCCTTACCGACCGAGGTGCCGGTGACGTCGACGAACTGGCCGACCACGAAATGGTCCGCCTGAATTTCGGCGCCAACCGGGATCAGCGCGTCTTCCGACACGCGGAAC
>JACDAG010000743.1 GCA_013695565.1 Bradyrhizobium sp. | reverse complement strand
GTCGCGATCGACGCACGCAAGCGTGCATCGATCGCGCATCGCGGATCGAAAATCATCGTCGCGATGGAAGACGGGGCCCGCGAATCGGTTGCCGCGATTCGTCCAAAAAATCGGTTTTGGCGAGCGCCGATGAGACGCAGACGCGATGACCATGAAAATATTTTCATTGCCAAAATTTGCGACTCAGAGTCCGTGCAAGCGGCTTTTGGGCGGTCTCTATGAGTCGCGATGATGTCGATTGCGCATCGATCGTCACATGCGTGAGTTGCGAAAACATCTGTGGCGCAAGCGTTTCCTTCAATATTGACAAACGCCGATGTCGGCCGTTGCTGCACTTTTTGCATTGCTGTACGAGCGTGTCGTGGTGTCGTCGATCGACGCTTCGCGCGCGCTCTCACCTCACCGCGTCAACACTTCCTTAAGCGGGACGCTGTTTTTTTGAATGTGTTGGTGTATTCGGAATGAGTGCATTTCGATTCCCGAGTGCACGCAGCGATTAAGTCATCTCACTTAGGAGGGCAACATGGCCAAGAAAGCTAAGAAGGCAAAGAAGGCGAAGAGCGCAGTGAAGAAGACTGCGAAGAAGACCCGCAAGGTCGCCAAGAAGAAGAAGTAACTTCGCTTCTTTAAAAATTGCCGGCGGCTTGATGCCGGCACGTCACACGAGCCTTCAGACGGTTTGCTTCTTGGAGCGAACACAACTCGGATGGCTCTGGTCGACGAAAGAGGGTGTCGGCGAGACATCAGGTCAAACGGCTGGATCGACTTTCGGGAGAGTTCGCTTTTCCAAAACCGGTCCGGCAGAAGAAACAAGGTTTCTTCGTTCGGTGCGGAATCTTTGCTCCGCAATTTCACCGGGCCCTAGGCCCGGCTGAAATCTGGTCCTGACGTGTTCGCCGACGCCCTCGTTCCCTGGAATGTCTCCCGCTCCGATGGCCGCGCCCCTGGCGCCCGGCGCTTTTGTCTTTCCAAATCCTTTACATGCCTGTCCTGATCGACCCCGGCTCGTGGTGGGGCCTTGCTTGACCTGGGCTTCCTAAGCCGCGGGGCGGGCAACGGGACGCGCGTTGAATGCGGGCCGGTGGCGAGCTTATAATGCCGCATGGTCGCTGTCGGTCGGGAAGACCCTTGCTCGCTCGCATTGACGCTGAGGCTTGCGTGCAGGCTCCGCGGGATGAAACAGGCGCACGCGGCCGAATTGCTCGGTGTGACCCAGCCGACCGTCAGCCGCATCGAGCGCGGCGAGCTGAAGCCAGCGGGCATCTTGCGCAGCCGGCTACTTGATCTCGTCTCAGCCCACATCCACCCGGCGCGTGACGCGGCACTTCGCCGCCTCATCGAAAATTCGGCAAGCCCGGTCCACCTTGTCTGCGATCTCACGCATCGATTGCTCGCCGCTTCCGGCCCACGCGAACGCGAGTGGCGATGCGCCGCCACCGAATTACGGGGCCAGCCGCCTTGGCGGTATGCGAGCGAGGCGATCCGCACGGCCGAGGCGCGACTGCCGTCCCTTGGTTGGGGCGAACGTGACGGAACCCACGCGCTGACATTCACCACCGGCGCCAACGGCCTGGACGAACTGCGCATCGCTCCTGGCGTGCTCATCTGGGAGCGCATCTTGCTGTCCGACGGATCGCCGGCGCGCCTGGTCACGCGCGTAGGGACGGGGGCGGGGGACGGCGGTGAGCCAGAGCTAGGATTATATCTTATGCGTGGCGGCGACCGGTGGGCTGCTCCAAGCTCGTCGGATGACACAGAAGCAGGGCATGATGCCCATCGGGACGTTGCTGTCCCGGTTCGACGAACCGCTCGCCTCGCGGCTTCGCTTCCTCCTGGAAGTCGACGGCCTCAAATCCGTTATCCGCGGTAGCCGCATTGCCGACGGTTCGCGGCGTGAGAACACGGCCGAGTATAGTTGGCACATCGCGCTGTTCGCGCTGGTGCTCGCGCCCCATCATGCGGCCGGACGGATTGATCCGCTGCGCGTCGTGTCGATGCTCCTGATCCACGATCTGGTCGAGATCGACTGTGGCGACGCGCCGCTGTTCGACGAGGTGGCAGCCGCGACACAGGCCGCTCGTGAGGCTGTTGCGGCCGGTCGACTATTCGGATTGCTACAGGCGCCGCAGGCGACCGAATTCCTTGTGCTTTGGGTCGAGTTCGAGGCTGCGGAGACTGATGATGCGAGGTTCGCCAAGGCGATCGACCGTTTGCAACCGATTCTGCCGAACCACGCGGTCGGTGGTGGAACCTGGACCGACTACGATGTCGACGAGACGCGCGAGCGTTCTCTCACGCGCCGCATCGCGGACGGTTCGCCGGCGCTCTGGGATGTGGCCGAGGCTGTCATCAACGATGCAGTCCGCCGGGGATGGCTCAAGCCGGCCATCACCTGAGCAGCCCGCAAGCCGGTTCCATCGCCTTTGCGTTTGATGGGCAAGCTGCGAGACGTCGCAATGGTTATCGTTCTGCCAAACGGCAGGGTAAACCGGTCTTCATGAATCCCCATTTGTTGCTGCGGCACAGTGACTTCTAAGATTCCACGCCGGCGAGCGCACAGCGCGCGTTTACACCCCGTTCATCGCGATATTTAAACTGCCCTTCAAATTTGATCGGTCATGATCATTCCAACAAACCGGCAAACGGTGTTGGGAATAACGGGACGTCAGACAGTGGACAGGGGCCGCGCTCGGGGGAGGGCGGCAACAATAAAAAGGGGAGACTACGATGTTTCAGGGACAATTCGATCTGGATGCGGCAACACCGGTGGAAACCGCGATCCCCGACTTGCTGTTCGAGCGCGGCCTGTATTGGGCGAGCGGTCGTTCCGGCGTCGTCAATCTGGTCGCCGCTCACAAATGGTTCAATCTCGCCGCCCTCAAGGGCCGCGCTGACGCGATCTCGATGCGCCGCGAAGTCGCCGAGATGATGTCGGAAGTCGAGATCGCCACGGCGCAGCGTGAAGCCCGCGCCTGGATGACCTCGCAATAACGTCGCGCACCCGGATGGAGTGGCAGGCATGCCAGGTGTCAGTTGACCCGACACCGGCATGCAGACACCGTCTCAGTGCCCGCTCAGCACCAGCGTCTTGATGGGCAGCAGCAGGGCCTGAATCCGCAACAATATCGCGTGCACGAGGCCGGTGGCATCGACGACGTGAAGCCCAAAGCTCTTGAGCGAACCGATCTTGCCTGAGGCGATCAGTTCGTGATTGCTGGTGTAGGCGTTCGCGATGCAACTGCTGCCGGGCGTCACGCCCTCCAGGCCGCCCTTGTAGATCGGCTCCATGAAAACTAGAATGGTACCCGGACGTACAGTGCCTTGCGCCTCAACCAGCAATTCGCCGCCCCTGAACTGGCCCGCCGCGATGTAGTCCTGCACACTGGTGACCACCATCGGAATAATCGTCCACGGCTTGGAAATGCAGGTGGCCTCGGCCACCATTCCGACCTTGATGACCTGAGCCTCGATCTGCCCAAAGCCCGCGGCGAGGGCGCGCCGTCCCGCACCCTCCGGAATCAGAACACCGGCCGACCGGATCATTGGATTGACGATATCACCCGGCCGCAGACCGAACTGCTCGACCCGGCCGTCGACACCAGCGCGGATAAAGGTCTTGTCCAGATCGACCTGCGCTTCGGCCAGTGCCGCCTCTGCGCTGGCTTTCTCGGCGGGAAGCAGCGCGGTGACGCGGACCGCCGCGGATTGCTTGGAAGCGTTGGCGGCATCCAGCGAGCCCTGCCGGCCCGCCTGCAGCACTGTGAGTTTTTCGATGTCACGCTGCGGGACGATGCCGGGATTGCGCTGCTGGAGCTCCCGCTTGGTGTTCAGCTCATCGGTTGCCTGCTGATAATCGCCCTGGGCCTGCAGTATCTGCCCTTCCGCCTTGAGAACATCGGCCTGGGCGGCCAGCATGGCGGCATCGACTTCGGCGATCTTGCGTTTGGCCGTCAGCAGCGCTGCTTCCTGCTTGGCGCTGTCGAGTCTGAAAATCACTTCACCTTGCTTAACGGACCCACTGAGTTCGAAGTGAACCTCCGCCACCCGCCCGGAGACTTCAGGCATGATCGGAACGGTACGGTAGTACAGCGTCGCTGACGTGGTCGACGGATGATAGTAGAAGATCATCGTGATCAACGCGACCGTGAGCATCAGGCAGGTGATGATGCCAAATCGCAGTTCGAACCAGACCGAAAACAGCGTGATTTCGTGGCCGAAGCGCTTTCCCTGCCGATAGCGGCGATAGAGATAGTCCGGCAATATCGTCACCAGCGAGCAGAGGATGATCTCAAGCATGACCTTGTGCCTCGCTCTTGGCGGCGTTGCTGGTCGTACCGGCAGCGTGGCCCGCGGTTTGAGGAGGCGTCTCGATAGGATCTGGTTCGGCCGGACCGCCGGCCATCTTTTCGACCGATCCGGCAATCCGGCGCAGCGGCATGATGAAATCCGGTAGGTCGACCATGGCGAGGAACAGGCCGATCACCCAGAACAAGTGGTTATGCGTAAAGAGCGCCAGCAGCCCCAGCACAGCCACGATCTCGAACTGCAGCTTGTGCGTTCGGTGCGCCATCCGCTCCGGCAAGGTGTGCAAGTGCAGATAGAGATTGCCGACCCCGACCACGGTAGCGATCAGGAAGATGCCGACCCCGATCATGACGACGTCGGCGTCACCCGGCGCTGTGATGAAGCTCGGTAGATGATGGGGAGCGGCTGGATGAAGGACTTCATTACTCACGCAACTCTCCGATCAAAAAGGCAAACGAGGCGTCGACCAAGGCATGGATCGGCGCCCCGCTATGTTGTCCATCTTTTCACAATGCCTGGACTTGGCAAGCGCGCGTTGCCGCTTCAAGCGTTTCGATTCCGGATGCATCTCCCGCAACGCGAAACCGACATTGATCGAGATCAAGCTTTCGCTAACTCGCGTCAGCCTGGGCGCCCCCGGCGATCGCTTCCGATGGGGTGAGGCCAAAGGACGCGCGAAAAGTTCGGGTCAGGTGCGCCGTATCGGCGAAGCCCGCGTCCATGGCGGCTGTCCGCACCAGTTCGCCGTCGGCAATCTGGCGCGCGGCATGCTGGAGCGCCGACCATTGCTTGAAGCGGCGAAAAGTCAGGCCGGTCGCGGCTTTGAACAATCGGAGCGCGCTGGTTCGCTCCATCTTCAAGCGACGCGCCAGTTCGAGCTGAGACAATCGCAGCATCGGTTCGGCAATGATGCTCTCGATCACGACACTGAGCTGCTGCGGGATTGGTGTTGCTTCGGACGTCAGCCGATCGCGCAGCTCTGTTTGGGCGCCGATCTGCTGGAACAGGGCGTCGACAGCGATGTCCGCAAGCTGCCCCTGCAGCCGTTGCGCGCAAGGGAAATTGCCCGACCAGGTCAATCCATCCAGATAGATCACCTTGATGCCGCCATCCGCACAGATGACCTTGTGCTCGACGCCGGGCCGAATGAACAGAACGTCGCCCGTAACCTGCTCGCCGGCGCTGATAACCGAAACCGATCCTCGCCTCCCTGCGATCACGCAGGGGGCCGGATTGCGATGCGGGGCAAGGTGCTCGACATCCACCGTGAACACACTCGCGGGAAACGGAAGGCCGGCGCTCGACATCGGCAAACTATCGTCCGCACGTTTGTTCAACGCAAGCGCGATCACCACAGCCTATGTATCGGGGACAAAAACGCAGATGGAGGAGAGGGTCGTGGAGGAGCAGAGCCAGCGTGCAATTCCATCGAGAAACAAGGACAACTATTTGAAGGCAAAAGCGGCCTTCAATCAAAAAGATATGGCCGGCTGCATGAGCTATTACGCGCCCGACCATCACTTGCGGTCGCGCGATGTCGGGCCGGGACGCCAGCATATCGAGCGGGTCCTGTCGTCAACACGTGAGAGCTGGCCGGACCTCGTGATCGTCGTCGAGCATGCCGTTGCGGAGGACGACTGGGTCGTGGGGCGATGCACGACGACAGCGACGCACACCAAAGCGGTGCTGGGAGTTGCACCCACCAACCGGCAGATCCAAGCGACATTCTGGGATATGCATCGCTTCGATGCTGATGGCCGCATCGTTGAGACCTGGAACCTGACGGACAGCCTCGCCATCATGCAACAACTGGGGCTCGTTCCGACGCCGCCGAAGTGAGGGAGCCGAGGCTCGAAGACGACTTGCCGAAGGTCTCGGTCGGAAAAAGCGCACGTGCATGACGGCGATGCCGAAAAGCGCGCTGCCGAATGCAACGGCTCCCAATAGCTGGAGCGCGAGCAGCAGCAGATAGAGGCCGGTTTTTTGAGGCGCGGTGTTTGCGTTCATGCGGAGGTTCATGCGGAGGATGTTATCCGCTCGGTCGGCATCAGTCTGGGAAGCTTTCGCGTATGCGACGGTCTTGCTCGATTTGGAGGCGAGAAGGGAGTCGCCATCGCGACGGTGCGCGAGATACCAAACCCGCCGGTTCGGCGCCATTCGGCCCGACTTCTCACACGAAATCAATCAGATGTCGTTTCAGCCGATCTGCCTGCGTTGAACGCGCCGTGCCGGGCGCGGCAACAGCCTTCCGGTTTGACCCTGCTGGTCGATTC
>JACDAG010000718.1 GCA_013695565.1 Bradyrhizobium sp. | reverse complement strand
GTGCTCGGGCGCGGCGCGATCTTCGTCGACAACGAGTGGCGTCAATGATTTTCCAATTTGGGGCCATCGATGCTGCGTAGTCTGATCGCGTTCTGCCTGTCGCGGCGGCTATTGGTGATGGTCGCGTTCGCGGCCTTTCTCGGCCTCGGCTACACGGCGTTCCTGATGCTGAACATCGAGGCCTATCCCGACCCGGCGCCGCCGATCATCGAGATCATCGCCCAGCAGGCCGGGCAGTCGCCGGAGGAAGTCGAGCGTTACATCACGATCCCGATCGAGATCGCGGTCGCCTCTACGCCGGGCCTGAAGTTCATTCGCTCCAATACGGTTTATGGACTCGGCTTCGTGCGCCTGCAGTTCGAATACGGCCGCGACTATCATTTCGTGCGCCAGCAGACCCTGAACCGGCTCAAGGATGCGGTGTTGCCGGCCGGTGTGCTGCCGGTGATCTCGCCCGCCGGCGGCATCAGCGAGATCTTCCGCTACGAGCTGGTCGGACCGCCCGGCATGGACGTGATGCGGCTCAAGGCGCTGCAGGACTGGGTGGTCGAACGCAAGCTGCGCATCGTGCCCGGAGTTGCCGACGTCGCGGTGCTCGGCGGCAAGACCAAGGAATTCCAGGCCGAGATCAACCTCGACCGCATGATGGCCTATGGGCTGACGCTGCCGCAGATCATGACTGCGATCACGGGCAGCAATTCCAATGTCGGCGGTCGCACGATTGCGATCGGCGAGCAGTCGGTCAATGTCCGCAGCATCGGCGTCATCACCACGCTGGACGATATCGGCAATATCGTGCTGACCCAGCAGGGCGGCGTTCCCGTGCTGGTGTCCGACGTCGCCAAAGTCCAGATCGGGTTTGCACCCCGGCTCGGCATCGCCGGCCGTGACGACAAGACCGACGTCGTCACCGGCATCGTGCTGATGCAGAAGCTCGAACGCACCATGGACGTGGTCAAGCGCGTGCGCACGGCGGTGGAGAAGATCAACACCGACGGGTCGCTGCCGGCAGGCGTCAAGATCGTGCCGTTCTACGACCGCGGCGATCTGGTTGCGATCACGGTGCAGACCGTTCTGCACAATCTGCTGTTCGGGGTCGCGCTGATCTTCCTCATCCAGTGGGTCTTTCTCGGCGACCTGCGCTGCGCGATCATCGTCGCCGCAACCATTCCGGTGGCGCTGTTCCTGGCGGTCATGATCACGGTGATGCGGGGCGAGTCCGCCAATCTGCTGTCGGTCGGCGCCATCGACCTCGGCATTATCGTCGACGGCACCGTGATCATGGTGGAGAACATCTTCCGCCATATCGCCCACCACACGCCGGGCGTGGCCCCGAACCGGCCGGCGCGGCTCGGCGACAAGCTGCACCGGATCCTGACCGGCGCGGTCGAGGTCGACAAGGCGATCCTGTTTTCGGTGATCATCACCATCGCGGCCTTCCTGCCGCTGTTCACGATGCAGGGCGTCGAAGGCCAGATCTTCGGGCCGATGGCGCGCACCTATGCCTATGCGTTGCTCGGCGCCGTCATCGCCACCTTCACCGTGACGCCGGTGCTGGCCTCGATCCTGCTGCCGTCCCATGTCCAGGAAGTCGAAACCTTCCTGGTCCGTCACACCCGCACCATCTACCAGGCCGTTCTGGTGCCCGCGGTGCGCAACTATCGCCGCGCCGCGGTCATCGCCATGGTGTTTCTGGCGCTGTGCCTCAGCCTGAGCTTCCGCCTCGGCACCGAATTCCTGCCCAAGCTGGAAGAAGGCAATATGTGGATCCGTGCGGTGATGCCGCCGACCATCACGCTCGAAGCCGGCATGGAAACGGTGGCAAAGATCCGCACCATCATTATGAGCTATCAGCCGGTGCAGACCGTGTTTTCCGAGCAGGGCCGCGGCGAGGAAGGCACCGATCCCGACGGCTCGTTCCTCGCGGAGTTCTTTGTCCCGCTCAAGCCGGCCGATACCTGGACGCCGGGGCTGACCAAGGAGAAAATGGTCAAGCAGCTGAGCGAGAAGCTCAACCGCGAATTCGTCGGCATCGATTTCAACTTCTCGCAATACATCCAGGACAATATCGAGGAAGCCGTCTCCGGCGTGAAGGGCGAGAACTCGATCAAGATCTTCGGCAAGGACCTCAATGAGCTGGAACGGCTGGCCAAATCGGTGAAGACCGAACTCTCCGAAGTCCGCGGCGTCGCTGACCCCGCCGGCTTCAACCTGCTCGGCCAGCCCAACCTGGTGATCCAGATTGATCGCGCCAAGGCCGCGCGCTACGGCTTCTCGATCTCTGACATCAATTCGGTGGTCCAGGCCGCGATCGGCGGCCAGGAGGTTTCCAAGGTCTATGAAGGCGAGATGATCTTCGCACTGACGGTGCGCCTGGCACCCGAATTCCGCCGGGATGTCGACAGCATCCGCGCGATACCGGTGGCGTTGCCGAATTCGGATCCGAAAACGCCAACCGCCTATATCCGGCTCGGCGATCTCGGCGTGGTCAAGCTCGTCAGCGGTGCGGCCTATATCTACCGCGAGAACAGCCAGCGCTTCATCCCGCTGAAGTACAGCGTGCGCGACCGCGATCTCGGCTCGACCGTGGTCGAGGCACAGGAGCGGGTCGACAAGAAAGTCCCGCTGCCGCAGGGCTACTCGATGGAATGGTCCGGCGAATACGGCGCGCTGGTGGATGCTAAAAAACGGCTCGCGCTGATCGTGCCGCTGAGCCTGCTGTTGATCCTGATGCTGCTGTACAGCCTGTTCAATTCCATTCGCGACAGCCTGCTGGCGCTGTCGGGCATCCCGTTCGCGGTGGCCGGCGGCATTCTGGGGCTTTACATCGGCGGGTTGAATTTCAGCGTCTCGGCCGCGGTCGGATTCATCTCGCTGTTCGGCGTTTCCGCGATGGATGGCATTCTGCTGATGTCCTATATCCGCCGCGAAATCGAAGAAGGCATGGGAACGGAGGACGCCATCATCCGCGCCGCCGAAACCAGGATGCGGCAAATCTTCATGACCGGGCTTTCGGCGTGTATCGGCCTGGTCCCGGCGGCGATCTCGACCGGGATCGGCTCACAGGTTCAGCAGCCGCTGGCTTGCGTCATCGTCGGCGGGATGCTGCTGTCCCCGATCTGCAGCCTGCTGGTGATCCCGGTGTTTGCAAGATTGTGGATGCCGACGATACAGGAAACCGCAGCGCACGAAGCGGCGAGCCACTGACGGGCCAACGCGTCTCGTTGTTAGGGTCGCCGCAGCAAAGGAAATGGATCGCATGACGTTGCCGATGAGCTGGAACGAATGGGCGCAGCATGATGGCGTGGCGCTGGCGGCGCGCGTCAGCACGGGCGAACTGACGGCACAGGAATTGGCCAGTCAGGCGAAGTCAGCCATCGCCAAGGTCGATCCGGCACTGTCCGGTGTGGTCGAAGTGTTCGAGGACGCGATCGCCGATCCCGCCAGGGCCGGCGCCAATCTTGCCGGCCCCTTTGCCGGCCTGCCGTTCCTGATGAAGGATCTGGGCCCGACCATGCAGGGGCGCCTGCAGGAAATGGGCTCGCTGCTGATGCGCGGCAATCGCGCCACATCAGATACGTTCCTGACCGCGAAGATGCGCCAGGCCGGCCTCAATCTGATCGGGCGGACCACCACGCCCGAGTTCGGCGTTTGCAGTTCGGCCGATAATCCCGCGGTCTACGTCACGCGCAACCCGTGGAATACCGACTACACCACCTGTGGATCGTCGGCCGGCTCTGCCGCGATGGTCGCGGCGGGTGCGGTGCCGATCGCGCATGCCACCGATGGCGGTGGTTCGATCCGCATTCCGGCCGGCGTCAACGGCAATATCGGTCTCAAGGTTTCGCGCGGCGTGTTCTCGCTCGCGCCACATCTGTCCGACTTGTCGGGGCTGGTATCGATCCAGGGCTGCCAGTCGCGCACCGTGCGCGATACCGCCGCCTTCGTCGATGTCTGCCGCGGTCCCGCGCCCGGCGAGTTGATGCCGTTCTGGACCTCGCCGGAGCCCTATCAGGAGATGATCAAGCGCGATCCGGGGCGGCTTCGGATCGCGCTCTCGCATCAATGGGGCGAATACCGCGCGACTCCGCAGATCGCCTCCGAGCTGGAAAAGGCCGGACGTTTCCTCGAAGGCCTCGGCCATCACGTCGACTACGCATTGCCCGCGATCGACTACCCCGCCGCCTTTGACGCCCAGACCACCTGCTACATCAGCAATTTTGCTGTCGTGATCTCCAACATGCTCGCCGCACGCGGGCTGGAGCGGCCGCCGGCGGATCTGATCGAACCGGTCAACATCTGCATCTGGGAAGCCGGCCGTCACACGACGTTCGCCGAGCGGGCGCGCATGCAGGCGGTCTTCAACACGACCTCACGCGGCTTCGGCGCGTTCTTCGAAGATTGGGATATCATCCTGACGCCGATCACCGCCCTGCCGACGCCGAAGGTCGGCACTACCGAATATCTGACCCTGTCGGATAATCCGTCGGTCCTCGACTGGTTCGGCAATCTCTGGCGCAACTTCGCTTTCACGCCGCTGGCCAATCTGTGCGGGATCCCCGCGATCTCGCTGCCGATGGCGCAGCACGAGCACGGCCTGCCATTGGGAATTCAGGCGCAGGCAAAACAGGCCAATGACGGGCTCTTGCTGCAACTGGCGGCGCAGATCGAGCGCGCGCTCAATGGCCAATGGAACTCGGGGCGGAAGCCCGCGGTGCACGTCACCAACGGCTGAGTCGTCGCTGCGCCGGCTTGTTCGCGACTTTGGCTCTTGGGCAAAATGGTCTAAAACATCGCCATGTCCGAAACACCTACAGTCGATACGCCGCTGCCGTTTGACGAACTGGCTGACGCCATCAGGAGCCACCGCTCCGTCTATGGGCACATCAGTGGACTTAGGCTCGATCGCGTCGCTCCCGGCGAATCCTGGTCGAGCCTGCCCTATCGCCCCATCTTCGTCGGCGACACC
>JACDAG010000705.1 GCA_013695565.1 Bradyrhizobium sp. | reverse complement strand
CCATAGGCCGGAGCGACCATGCCGCCCACCATGCCGGCGCCGGCTTCGGCGCGGGGGCGGCGTGCCGGTTCGGCCTCGACCACCCGCCAGGCGCTGCGATCGGCCATCAGGGCCGTCAGCACGGCGTGGTTGAGCTTGTGGCCGCCACGCGACGACCGGTAGGCGCCGAGCAGCGGCAGGCCGGCCAGCGCGAGATCGCCGATCACGTCGAGCACCTTGTGACGGGCGCATTCGTCGCTGTAGCGCAGGCCTTCGGTGTTGAGCAGACGGGTCTCGTCGAACACCACCGAATTCTCAAAGGACGCGCCGAGCGCGAAACCGGCGCTCCAGAGCCGCGCCACGTCGTTCATGCAGCCGAAGGTCCGGGCGCGGGAAATCTCTCGGCGGAAGCTTTCGGGATTGAGATCGAGCGAATAGCTCTGGCGGCCGATCACCGGATTGGCGAAGTCGATCTCGACCTCGGCACGGAAACCATTCGCATAGGGACGCAGTTCACCGAAGGAATCACCGAGTGCGACCTGCACCGGCTTCAGCACCTGGATGAAACGGCGGGCGGCGGATTGGGTGACGATGCCGGCCTGATCGATGGCGGCAACGAAGGCAGCCGCACTGCCGTCCATGATCGGAACTTCCGGGCCGTCGACTTCGATCGTGGCGTTGTCGACACCCATGCCCCGCAGCGCAGCAAGCACATGCTCGGCGGTGGAAACGAGCGGACCCTGGCGGTCGCCGAGAACAGTCGCAAAGTCGGTGGCGATCACGGATTCGGCGATTGCCGGAACTTCGCGATCGGCATCATCCAGACCAGTGCGGACAAAAATAAAACCTGCGTCGACAGGCGCAGGTCCAATGGTCAGATTAACGGGTAAACCAGAATGAACGCCGACGCCCGTCACGGTGGCTTGCGACCGAAGCGTGGTTTGACGGCTGAACTTCATTCGATAATTGCCCACTACCCGACTTCACCTTCAGACAGAAAAGGTCCGCTTTAGCGCCGAATCTGCTTCTGGTATCCCCAAGTCACGACAGACCATAGTCACTGCCCTAAAGCGCGCCAACTCACGCTTTTTTACCGATTGTTACCCTATCTCGGCCGCATTCGCGCCAAGGCTTAACCAAACTCCGGCGCGCTCCAGCCCTGTTCCAGCCCAGATACCAGATCACGAAATTCATAATTAATCATTTAATATCAGTGGCTTGATTACGAAACTGTGCAGCCTCGCAACGCACAAGAAGAAGGCCCCGGCGGGATCCGCCGGGGCCTTTTCGGTTGCCTGAATTGTAACAAAACTCAGTTGGACTGCCGGCGCAGGAAGGCCGGGATATCAAGATGGTCGTCGCCCTGTGGCGCCGCGGCAACAGGTGCCGGGCGGCCATGGACGTCCAGGCCCTGCGGCGCGGGACGGCGGGCATACTCGGATACCGGATCGTTACCCATCTGCTGGACGACGGAACGCTGCGGCTTGCGCTCGGGGAGCGGTGGCAGCGGCGACATCGCCGGGCCGGAAGCGCGGGCCGCGATCGGCGGCTCGGTCTCTTCGTCGCGGCGTCCGAGGCCGACATTGGCGAGGCGCTGCAGCAGCGACAGCCGGGTCTTCTGCGGATGATCTTCTTCCGCCTCGCCGCGGGCCTGCCGGATTTCGGCCTGGGCCGGCATCGGAAGGTCCTCGAACTTCGGCATCCGCGGGCTGCGGGTCGGCGGACGCTCCGCCGCCTGCGGGATGAAGGTCTCGGGCAGTGCGGCCTGCTCTTCGGGCTCGGTGCGGGCGACCTCGTGGTGGTCCGGGAACAGCGTGGGCTTCTGCGCGATCGGGCGAACCGTGACATCGCCGTAGGACGCAGGCGCAACCGGCTGCGGGACCTCAGGCGCTACCGCCGCGGCAATCGCCGCCAGTGCCGCACGTTCGATGCTGCCGGGCGAGCGCTGAGGTGCTGCAGCAGCAGCCGGCGCTGCGGCCGGCGCCTCCAGCTTCTGGGCACGTTCGGCAAGCCGCGCATTGTCGGCGCGCAGCCGCGCCGTCAGATCGGCCAGACGGGTGTCGGGCGTGGCGGGTGCCGCCACTGCGTTGGTCACAACCGCGGCCGGAGCCGCAGCGTTGCGCGAAATCAGCGCCTGTTCGATGCCGGTGGCGACCACCGATACGCGGATCACGCCATCGAGCGATTCGTCGAAGGTGGCGCCGACGATGATGTTGGCGTCCTGGTCGACCTCCTCGCGGATTCGCGTTGCGGCCTCGTCGACTTCGAACAGCGTCAGATCCTTGCCGCCCGTGATCGAGATCAGGAGGCCACGCGCGCCCTTCATCGAGGAATCGTCGATCAGCGGGTTGGCGATCGCGGCTTCGGCGGCGGTGAGCGCGCGCTTCTCGCCGGTGGCTTCGCCGGTACCCATCATCGCCTTGCCCATTTCGCGCATCACGGCGCGGACGTCGGCGAAGTCGAGATTGATCAGGCCTTCCTTGACCATCAGGTCGGTGATGCAGGCCACGCCTGAATACAGCACCTGATCCGCCATCGCGAATGCGTCGGCGAAGGTGGTTTTCTCGTTGGCAACCCGGAACAGGTTCTGGTTCGGAATGATCAGCAGCGTATCCACCACCTTGTGCAGTTCGGCAATGCCGGACTCGGCGGTGCGCATCCGGCGCTGGCCCTCGAAATGGAATGGCTTGGTGACCACGCCGACGGTCAGGATACCCATGTCGCGCGCGGTCTTGGCAATCACGGGAGCCGCGCCAGTGCCGGTGCCGCCGCCCATGCCGGCGGTGACGAACACCATATTGGCGCCGGTGAGATGATCGCGAAGCTCGTCGATGACTTCCTGCGCCGCGGCCGCGCCGACATCCGGCTGCGAGCCGGCGCCGAGGCCCTGCGTCACCTGCGTGCCCATTTGCACGATGCGCTGCGCCTTGGACATCGTCAGCGCCTGGGCGTCGGTGTTGGCGACGACGAAGTCGACACCCTGCAACCCGGCGGTGATCATGTTGTTGACGGCGTTGCCACCGGCTCCGCCGACGCCGAACACGGTAATCCGCGGTTTCAGTTCGCTGATGTCGGGGGGAGTGAGATTGATTGCCATGGTTGCCTCTCGATTACGCGCGCGTTGATGCAGGTTGCCCCCGGCCGATGACCGAAGGAATTGATGGAAGAGCAATGGGGTGGAAAAGATTCATCAGAAGCCCTCGCGAAGCCATCGTCCGACTTTTCCGAAATAACCGTCGGTCCCTGTCCTGAGCTGCCGCGTATGCCGCGGTTCGACATGTTCAAGATGTGCGTATTGCGGATACACCAGGAGGCCGGTGGGGACCGCGAACGAGGCGCCCTTGGCCTCGCCGGGCAACCGGCCGAATCCTAGCGGGCGGCCGATACGAACCGGACGGCCGAGGATGCGGCTGGCGAATTCGGGAACGCCGGTGAGCTGCGACGCGCCGCCGCTCAACACGACCCGCGCCCGCGGTTCGGCGGCAAAAGGGGAATCCGCGAGTCGATCCCTGACCATCTCAAAAATCTCCTCGACGCGCTGGCGGATGATGTTGGCGATGGTCCCGCGCGACACCACCTGAGGCGCGTCGCTGTCGCTGTCTCCGGCAGCCGGAACCGTCATCAGTTCGCGTGCATCGGAACCGCCCGTCAGCACCGTGCCATATAACGTCTTGATTCGCTCGGCATCGGCAATGCAGGCGCCGAGGCCCCGCGCAAGGTCCATCGTGATGTGCTGCCCGCCGACCGCAAAGCCGCTAGCATGCAGGAACCGTCCGCCGGAATAGGTTGCAATGGTCGTGGTGCCCGCCCCCATCTCGACCACGGCGGCGCCGAGATCGGCTTCGTCGTCGGTCAGCACCGACAGGCTGGCGACGTAGGGGCTTGCAGCCATCGCCTCGACGTTGAGATGACAGCGCTCCACGACGAGCATCAGGTTCTTGGCGACGGTCGCTTCGGCGGTGACCACGTTCATGTCGACGCCGAACTGCCGCGCGACCATGCCTTTGGGATCGCGAATGCCCTTCACGCCATCAAGCGCATAACCGATCGGCAAGGCGTGCAGCACGGTGCGGCCCTCGCCGGTGGCGTAGCGCATGCCGGTGCTGGTAACGCGGGCGATATCGGCCGGCGTCACGGCGCCACCCTTGATG
>JACDAG010000644.1 GCA_013695565.1 Bradyrhizobium sp. | reverse complement strand
ATTTCCCGATCGACACGATCAAGATCGATCGATGCTTTGTCCAGGGTATCAGCGAAAGCACACAGGACCGCGCTATCTCTGCGGCGATCATCACGTTGGGCCGGGCGCTGGGGATGACGGTCGTCGCCGAGGGCGTCGAGACTGTTGAACAAGATAAAATTCTCAAGGACTACAACTGCCATGAGTTTCAAGGGTTTCTGTTCAGCCGGCCCGTTTCACCGGAGCAAATTGGCTGTTTGCTTGCTAAGGGCGGCAAACTATTGGATCGTATGATGTCGCCGAGTCTCGTCCCTGGTATCGTAGAAGATGGATCGTTGACGGATCGTACGTCCATCTCAACTGATGAAGCGCACAGAGTCTCCCCCGCCTAATCTTCGAAATGCCGTCCGCTTCCCGGCAGGCGCAGACGCGAAGGAGCACGGCCAGCGCGCTACTGCTTCTTCACCGTCTTGCTCTGCACTTTCGCCGGCGCCGCCGGTTTCTTCGTAGCGGGCTTGACGTCGGCCGCGCTGTTGATGTCTTCGATCAGCTGCATTCCGGTGACAGTTCACTCATCACTCATTGCGACTTCGTTCCACCCGTGAAGCACGTGGCGGATCAACTGAGTGCACCGTAATTCGATTCGTATTACGGTGACAGCACTGTCCCCGTAATTGATCCCATTCAAGACCATAGAGTCTATCTCTACGCCTCTATATTTTAAGTTGTAAGCCCGCGACCAACCACATAAGGTGATGTTGCGCTTTCGTGCAACCAATAATTGCGGAGGAGGAAATAATGGCAATTCATATCAAGAGCGTAAGAATTCGAGAAGGCTCTAGCGACGAAGTTTGCTGGCCGCGCGATCAACAGGTTTGGGAACTAGATTTTCCCATCGCAAACACAGCTCGGATCGGCGTTGGCTACTTGGTCGAACCCGAGCGATTTGTTTGGAGCCAAATGCCTTATACTTTGCACGATCATAAATACTCGGCTCAAAATGCTCCGGACACAAATCGCGCATGGGTTATTTATGAGTTTACTGCTGCTACGTCCGTTAAGGATGTCATCGTAATACAACACGCAAACGGTGTTGTCGAAATTGACGGCGCTCTAGGCGATACACCTGACCCAAACGGGCAATGGCGGTCATTGGGAGTTGCGCAAAGTCGACTCGTGGGATCGGCTACTGGAGATCGTATTTTTCCTGAGTTTGCCAGAGATCAGTTTGTGTTCCCGACCGTGGGCGCAAACACCGGCCGATTCCTAAAGCTCGTGATGAAAAAAACCTCTCTTAAAGACGGTTGGGCCATGTATCGCGCTTATCCGCGCAACAGCGATGGGGATGCATTTACGCCTGCCTCGGCAAACATCGTCGCACTTACCAGTGCGTGACAACAGTGGTGCACAGGCCGCTCTTGCACCTAAACTAGATTATAGCCGCCCAAAACTAGACTTGGTTCGAGCGATCTGAGGAAAGCGTTTCGCTCTACGACCAACAGAAAATTTAATTCCAAACCAAAAGTAAGTCAGCGCTGATTATCATTCGGCGGCATGTCGCGGACTTTCCGTATTTTCCTGACGGAAGTTCAACAGTCAGCGTTGACGTTCCATATTACGGTGCACTTAACTCTTTGTGACTTCGTTCCACCCATGAAGCACGGCGGATCAATTGAGTGCACTGTAATTTCCATTATGCCGCCGGCGTCACGTGAGCCGCTTAAAAGCGACGCGGGAATGGCTTGATTTCGGCAGTCGACACTTCTTCTTTCTTGGAGGCGATACCGGCAAGGTCACCAATAGTGAGGTCGGCAAGCTTGATTTCGCCCAGGAGACGTTTCCGCAGCTCCGGTGAAACGGTGAAGCCGTGATGGTCGATCAGATTGACGTCGAGCTCTGCGCCGTTCCAAGCTTTAAACAGGTGCACGATGTCGTCGTAGCTGAGGTTGACCTCCATGCGGTAGTTGCCCGTGTAGGACATGTTTTGCCGCCAGTGTATGCCGACCTCCATAAAGCCTTTGAAGATGGAAACACTGTTGAACTTGACCGATTTGCGCGCATCCGTGACAGGCGGAACCGTGGTCAGATCGACTGTGGTCAGATGCTTTGTACCCATATCGCGGTGCCAACCGCGCAGCGTGACTTCCATCGCAGCCTCCGAGTTGAGTTGTTTATGATGGGAACTTCGTCGCAAATTGGGACGGAACTTTGGCGCTATACACAACTTAGTTGTAATTTTATTTCGTCTGGACAAAAGTACCGTCGTAAGTCTGTATTGACCTACCTGAGTACCGTCCTCCTGAGCGTTTGGCCGTGCGCAGGGTAAAATAACGTAGGCAGTTCTATTTCCGGTCGGCGGTCCCGTAGGCACATCCTGTCAACGGCACGGGCTCTACCTGCCGTGACAGCCGACCATGAACAAAATAATCATCGGCCTTGCCGACAAAACAGCGGAGCTCACCCCTCGGAGACCAGCCTTTCTTCTAATTGATGATGGACCGGTTGCTGACGCCTTTTTGGATAGGTTCAAACGCGCCAAGCAATTCGACCCGCTCTCCCATAGCTTTAATCCGCTGCCGATGACCTACCGCAAAGCGCGCGAGTTTGCCTCGCTGGGCGACGCTGGCAAAGACACGCTGACAGTTAGGAATGGCAAACGGGCGCTCGTTCGGCTGCTGCTGGACGCGAAACGGCTGGAGAGCCTGGTTGGAAGCAGAAGCGATGAAGATAAAGAAGCCATGTCGATGGTCGACGACCTTTTGCTCTCACCGGTGCTCCGTAACATTCTGTGCAAACCGACCAACTTCTCCTTCCGATCAGGCAACCCGCCTTCCTCGATCGTTGCTCGGCTAAATCGGGCTGAGCTCGGCGAGCATGATGCGCGCATTCTCGGTTCGCTCCTCATCTCGCAATTCAAGGGGCAAATAATCGTGCCGGACTTCGGGTTTTATGCTCGGGACTTCCACGCCTCACTCATTCGGGAAAACCGGCTGATCGCGGGGATCCATACCCTCGCGGAGCTGGACAATAAATTGCGCCAGATGTGCCTTCTCATGGACAAGGAGTCGGCCGGATGCACCTTTGAAGATGCGGAACTGTTGGCGAAGTACGCCGGCCACGTGCCGCATACCAACGCTTTTGATGCGTTTGTGCAGAGGGCGATGACTTAGTCTTTGTCGGACCGGTATTCCCTATAGAGGGCGATGAGCTTTTTGCCCTGCCTCGACGGCCGCGATGAGACCCAAAAGAAGGCCAGCGGCAACAAGGCAACCATGCTCATGGCAACCGATTGAACGGGAAACTGATCCATACGATCAAGAGATTTGGATTGAAGTAATGAAAAGTACAACACGGCCGTCCCCGAAAAAACCAACATAAGAAAAAAGATCGTCCGCGGCATGAATGACTCGACCAGTCCTATTGCTTTGAGAAGGTCGACCGCCGCATTATTCGATAGCAACAGACCGATAGGGGTACGCCCCCGCGCAAGGAACAATCGCAAGTCTGATGGCGACGTTGAGCGTACTATCGGCAACAACT
The DNA here is from genome assembly GCA_013695565.1 of Bradyrhizobium sp. GTDB lineage: Bacteria > Pseudomonadota > Alphaproteobacteria > Rhizobiales > Xanthobacteraceae > Bradyrhizobium. The sequence continues at coordinate 23,182 of JACDAG010000644.1, read as the reverse complement.
CTTCCGGATCGTCGCGGTCATCGAGAATGGCATCGAGTAATCCGCGCCACATCGCAGATAGTTGCTCATCCTTTTCGTCTACTTCTATTACGGTGCACTCAACTTTCGTTGTGGCTTCGTTTCACCGTGAAGCGTGCGGCGGATCAGTTGAGTGCACTGGCGCCGTAATTTGAAATACGGCAATGTGTATAAGGAGCGTCACATCGAACGGATGGGCCGTCGCTTCCCCGCCGCCACCAATGGCATGCGTGGCTGTTGTCTCGTTGTCGATCGTCGTGTTGATGCCCTGGTCCGAGCGGGTCAATGACCGCGAAGCGAGTGGACAATAGAGAGGAAAGTCCAGCCCCGTTGCTATCCCTCTATTCGCTACTCGCCATTCGCTTCCTATTGCTTCTTCACCGTCTTTGCTTGCACTTTCGCCGGCGCCGCCGGCTTCTTGGTGGCGGGCTTGACGTCGGCCGCGCTGTTGATGTCTTCGATCAGCTTGGTGACGCGCGCGGCGTTGCTGCCGAGATCGCTGTCGAAATAGCGCGAGGCGGAGCGGATATCGACTTTGGAATCCTCGCCGTCGGCCTTGATCCGGATCGAGACGTCTTCGCGAAATCCCATGATCAGCGTTTGCGAGATCGCCTCGATGCGCCCCTCGCGGCGCAGTTGCGGCGGCCGCTCGTCGACCACGCGCCATTTGCGCTTGTTGATGAGTGCCAGCGTGATCTCGTAGGCGCGCAGCGCCGGGACTTCGAGCTCCACGGTCTCGATATCGGGGTAGGCGATCCGCTGCTGCTCGGCGGAATAGAGCCCGGCATAGACGGCGGGATTGGTGCCGTCGCCGGCGCGCAGCCGCGCCAGTGCCTCGAAGCGCGGCGGATCGATCGGGTCGGTGGTGATGTCGTGGATCGGCGGCAGCTTGCGGTATTGCAGGCCGAGATAGGCCGGGTAGGCGAGGATCGCGGCGTCGATCAGCAGCGCCAGCACGATGCGGCCCATGCCGCGCGAGCCGTTCTGCCAGATCGCGGCAAACGCGGCGAGGCCGACCAGGATGGAAAGGCCGGCCAGGGCCAGCGCACCGAAGAAGGTCGCCAACGCCGGCTTCATCTCGAGGAAGCCGAACCGGACGATCAGAATCGAGACGACCACCGCAATCAGCGAGAACAGCGCGAGGTTGCGCGCCCATGTGGCGAGGCTGGACACGGGCTCCGACTGGTAGGGAGCGGAAAACCTGCGGGCCATCCCTAGACTTCCATCATGAATTCAGGTGCCGTTGCGGTCGCATTCTGGCGACCCGGCGCGCCCTGAACTAGCGCATTTTCTGCACTCAGGGAAAGCAGCTTGCGCCGGAAAATCAGTCCAAATGGTGGTGGCCAGCGCGTCATGCGGGCTTGCCGAACTGCGCGGCCACGAAGTCGATAAAGGCCTTGATGCGCGGCGCGCGGTGGCGGCCCGGGACCGTCAGTGCATGGATCGGAAACGATTCGGGGATGTGGCTCTCCTGCAATAGCGGAACGAGGGTGCCTTCAAGTACCGCGCGGGCGACCATGAAATCCGCCAACCGGGCGATGCCGAGCCCGGCGATCGCCATGTCGCGCAGTAGGTCGGCATTGTCGCTGGTGAAGGTGCCTGAGATCGCGAGGCGATTGATGCCTTCATGGGTGTGGAACGGCCATTGCGTCCATGCAGGTCCCGGCAGCGTCAGGCAATTATGCTGCAGCAGATCGGCCGGCACGCGCGGCGATCCGTATTGTTTCAAATAATGCGGGCTGGCACAGATCACGCGCGTCGCGTCGCCGATCTTGCGCGCCACGAGCGAGGAGTCGCCCAGCGCACCGGAGCGGATGGCGACGTCGACCTGCTCGGCCACCAGGTCGATCTGGTGATCCGAAACGTGAAGCTCGACCGTGATATCAGGATATTTGGCGAGGAAGACCGGGAGCGCCGGACCGAGGATTTGTTTGGCGAGTGCGGTTCCGACGCTGATCCTCAGGTGGCCGCGAGGAAGCTGGCTTGCGGCCGTCACCTCGGCCTCGGCAGCCTCGATGGCCGCCAGGATCTCGTGGCTGCGGGCGACGAACACTTCGCCCTCGGACGTCAGCGCCAGCCGGCGCGTGGTTCGCGTCAACAGCCGCACGCCCAGCCGGTCTTCGATCCGCGTCACCAGCTTGGAGAGCGCCGAAGGCGTGATGCCGAGATCGCCGGCCGCGGCCGCGAAACTGCCGCGCTCGATCACGCGCACGAACGCATTCATCTCGGCCGAGGCTCGGTCCATACTCATGAATTAGGTTCACGAATGAATGTAATAAGTAACTGATTATCATATTCAGGATTAGGAATACAGTGCCCTCGACCGAAAAAACGAGGCGCCAAAATGCGAAAAACACCTATATCGGACAACGACTTGTCGATTGTGAGAGGTAATCGCGTCGCGATCCGAAAACCGGATGGCCATATCGATATCGCCGCCTATGCCAGGATCGCACACCGTCAACGGGACGCAGCGGTAGTGTCGGCCGTGCGGGAAGCCGCCCACAGCATCGCTGCGCTGTTGTCGGCGATCTGGGGTGTGCTGGGCCGGCTGGGGCGCATCCGGTCGAATGCGCCCCTCCGAAATTAAGCTGCGGCGTTCGGGAAGCTGTAGCTCTTGAACTGGTCGCGCAGCGCAGTTTTGAGGATCTTGCCGGTCGCGGTGTGCGGAATGCCCTCGACGAAGACGACGTCGTCGGGCATCCACCATTTCGCGATCTTGCCATCCATGAATTTCAGGATGTCCTCGCGCGTCGCGGTCTGGCCGGCCTTGAGCTGCACGATCAGAAGCGGACGCTCATCCCATTTGGGATGATAAATACCGATCACGGCGGCCTCCGCCACCGCCGGATGGCCGACGGCGAGGTTTTCCAGATCGATCGACGAAATCCATTCGCCGCCGGACTTGATCACGTCCTTGGAGCGGTCGGTGATCCGCATATAGCCGTGCTGGTCGATGGTCGCGACGTCGCCGGTGTCGAAATAGCCGCCTTCGTCGAGGATTTCGTTGTCGACGCGGAAATAGGCCTTTGCGACCGCGGGACCTGCGACCTTGAGGCGGCCGAACGTCTTGCCGTCCCACGGCAGTTCCTTGCCGGCATCGTCGGTGATCTTCATCTGCACGCCGAACGGCGGATAGCCCTGGGTCTGCAGGATATCGAGCCGCTCCTCGCCGGTGAGTTTGGCAAACGGCGGCTTCAGCGCGGCGACGGTGCCGATCGGGCTCATTTCGGTCATGCCCCAGGCGTGGCGCACGATAACGCCCATGTCGACGAACGCCTTGATCATCGAGCGCGGCATCGCCGATCCGCCGCACACCACGCTCTTGAGGTGGGGCAGCTTCAGATTGCCGGCCGACATGTGGTTGAGCAGCATCAGCCACACCGTCGGCACGCCGGCCGTGTGCGTGACCTTCTCGGTGTCGAGCAGTTCATAGACCGAAGCGCCGTCGAGCTTGGCGCCCGGCATCACCAGCTTGGTGCCCATCGAGGGCGCCGAGAATGCGATGCCCCAGCTGTTGGCATGGAACAACGGCACCACCGGCAGCATGGTCTCGGCGGCGCTGGTGCCGAGCGCGTCGACATTGTTGGCCATCAGCCCGTGCAGCACGTTGGAACGGTGCGAATACAGCACGCCCTTGGGGTCGCCGGTGGTGCCCGAGGTGTAGCACATCGCGGCCGCGGTATTCTCGTCGAAGGTCTTCCACTCGAACTTGCCGTCGGCTTCCGCGATCCAGTCCTCATAGGCGACCGCGTTTTTCAGCGTGGTCTGCGGCATATGGGCCTTGTCGGTGAGCACGATGTAGCGTTCGACGCTCGGCAGGCTGTCGGCGATCTTTTCCAGGATCGGGACGAAGGTGATATCGGTCATGACCACGCGGTCTTGCGCATGGTTGATGATCCAGGCGATCTGGTCGGGGAACAGCCGGGGATTGACGGTGTGGCAGATGGCGCCGATGCCCATGATGCCGTACCAGGCTTCGAGATGGCGCCAGGTGTTCCATGCGATGGTGGCGACGCGGTCGCCGAGCTGGATGCCGTCGCGATCGAGCCGTTGCGAGACTTTCAGCGCACGATCACGAATTTCGGCGTAATTGGTGCGATGAATGGGCCCTTCGATCGACCGCGTGACGACCTCTTGCGTACCGTGATACTGCGCTGCGTGTTCGATAATCCGGTGGCAAAGCAAAGGCCAGTCTTGCATCAATCCGAGCATACGCACGTCCCTCCCAAGGTTATTGTCTCGCGCATGATCCCGCCAAAGTGCTGGTGTTTTGGCGTGCGATCATGGAATTGACATGAACTGTAGCGCGGAGAAAGCAAGCCGAAAATGGGCTTATGGCGCCTTTGGCCGCACGGCGGCGGCAATGGTTACCGTTGCGGTGGCCGTGTTGCTGCTTGGCCTGCAGGCCGGGCCGGCCGCAGCGGCGCGAAGGTCGGTGCTGGCCCCTTGGGGCGACCTGTTCGGAGCTAGCCCGCCAAAGCCGCGCGCCAAGGTCCATCGCTCTGCGGTGCCGCTGCCGAAGCCACGCCCGGCGGAGGCGCCCGCGGCCGAACCCGATCGGCCGGCCGCCGGAAAGCAGGCGCCTGTCGAGACGGCCAAGCCCGCCGAACAGGCGGCTCCTGCCGCGCCAGAACCCTCGGCGTGCCGGATGGCCCTGACGGACGACATCGCCATCGCCCCCAGCATTCCCGACATCCGTGGCGCCGGTGGCTGCGGCGGCGAGGATCTGGTGCGGCTGGAGGCGATCGTGCTGCCCGACAAGCGGCAGGTTTCGGTGAAGCCGGCGGCGATCCTGCGCTGCGCCATGGCCTCGGCGCTGGCGGACTGGATCCGGACCGACATCGCGCCGTTGGCGGTGCGTCTTGGCAGCACGATCAGCGATCTCGACAATTTCGACTCGTTCGAATGCCGCGGCCGCAACCGCGTCGTCGGCGCGCGACTTTCCGAACATGGCCGCGCCAATGCGCTCGACGTCCGTGCCTTCAAGCTGGCCAATGGCCGCGCGATCTCGCTCACCGATCGCACCGTGCCGCGGGAGCTGCGCGAAAACGTGCTGCATTCGGTCTGTGCCCGGTTCTCGACGGTGCTGGGCCCGGGATCGGACTGGTATCACGAGGACCACATCCATCTCGACCTGATGGAACGGCGCAACAATTACCGGATCTGCCAATGGAACGTGTGGGACCCGCTGCCGCAGACCGCGCCGCTGATGCCGGCCGAACGTCCGGAAGAAGCGCCGCCGCGCGAGGTCGCCGCCAAATCCGATGCAGGGAAATCTGATGCAAAGAAATCTGATGCAAAGAAATCTGATGGAGGCAAATCCGGTGCCGCACCACCGGATGCGAAATCCGATACGGCCGAACCCGAAGCCGAACCCAAGCCTAAACCCGCAACAAAAAAGCGCCGGCAAAACCGGCGCTCCTGATTGCCTTTGCGCGGCGCAACCGGTCGTCGGTTACTGCGCCATCGGGCTGTTGCCGCCGCCCTGTAGCGCCATCTTCGAATTATAGGGCGAGTCGCCGTGCTTCGGCTCCAGCACCACCACGACCGTACCGAGCCCGACGCGATCGTAGAGATCGATCACGTCCTCGTTGGTCATGCGGATGCAGCCCGAGTAAATCGACGCGCCGATATATTCCGGCTGGTTGGTGCCGTGAATCCGAAACAGCGTGTCCTTGCCGCCGGAGTAAAGATACAGCGCGCGCGAGCCCATCGGATTATCCGGTCCCGGTGCGACGAATCGAGGAACGCCGAGCCGCGAGATCTCGCCCGGGGTCGGATGCCAGGGCGGCCACTCGGTCTTGCTGCCGACCTTGGCGATGCCCGACCAGGCCATGGCTTCTTCGCCGACGGTGATGCCGTAGCGGATCGCCTTGCCGCCGGGCTGCACGTAATAAAGGTAGTGGTTGTCGGAATCGACAACGATCGATCCGGCGGATTCCTTGCGGTGATAGTCGACGATGGCGCGGCGGAACGGCTCGGCTACCGGAACCTTGGCGTAGCTGACCTTGGCCAGCAATTCCTTGTCGCGCGGCTTGAATGCCTGGACGTTGGTCGCCTCATAGGTCGCGCCCTGCATGCAGCCCGACAGCATCAGGCCGGTAGCGAAAATCCCCAGCGTCAGCTTCAACGACGACATCGTGCACTTCCGATCGAAAGCCTTGAGTTCGCGGCGCTTCGCCCGCGACAATTCAACGCAGTATCGTGGAAATGAGGCGTAATTTCTAGTGCTTACGCACCGCTCCGGCGCTGCGGAGTGATGGCTGTGTCTTTCTTGCCGTGTGGCCGCGGACCTCGGGGTTTGCGGTCGATTCTGGGGCAAATGAGCCACGCCTGACGCGTCGGCGGGCCACAACCGGTCTGGAGATGAGGCGGCCGCCCGACAAATAAAAAACGCCGGCAAAGCCGGCGTTCTGATTTCGCGAGGATGTGAAGCAATCCGTTATTGCACGATCGGGCTGCCGCTGCCGCCCTGAAGCGCCATCTTCGAATTGTACGGCGAGTCACCCTGCTTCGGGTCCAGCACCACTACGATCGTGCCTTGCTTGACCTTGCTGTAGAGGTCGATGACGTCCTCGTTGGTCATGCGAATGCAGCCCGACGAAATCGATGCGCCGATATATTCAGGCTGGTTGGTGCCGTGAATCCGGAACAACGTGTCGCGGCCGCCCTGATAGAGATAGAGCGCGCGGGCGCCGAGCGGATTGTCGACGCCGCCGGGCACGAAGGCGGGCAGGCCTTCAATGCGCTTGTGGATGTCTGCGGTCGGCGTCCATTTCGGCCATTCCGCCATATTGCCGACCTTGGCAATGCCGGAGAAGGCCAGCGCTTCTTCGCCGACGGTGATGCCGTAACGGATCGCCTTGCCGCTATCCTGCACCAGGTAAAGATAGTGATTGTCGGAATCGACCACGATCGTGCCCGGCTGTTCGCGGCGATGGTAATCGACGATGGCGCGGCGGAACGGTTCGGCGACGGGCACCTTGGCGTAACGCGCCTTTGCCAGCTGAGCCTTGTCGGCGGGCTTGAGCGTGGCCTCCGGCGCAGCCTGATAGCTCGTGGTCTGCATACAGCCCGACAACATCAGGCCGGCCACCAGAATTCCCAACTTTGCCTTCAGCGACGTCATTGCGCACTTCCAATCGAAGATCTCGCGTCACGCAGCAAATTTGCGCCGTAAACGCCACGATTCCATTAATCCCATTATCGCCAAAAACCCGCAATTTTTCCAGTGCTTGGACGTCTGTTCGGCACTGCGGGAGGCTGGCTGTGGCTTTTATGCCGCAAGTTTTGTGATTTCCGGTTGATTTCTGGGCAACGCTGGCGTCGCTGCCGAATCGCAGCCACGCTGTCGCCACCCCGTCGCCATAAATATGGATGGACAGTTAATGCTCCAGTCATCAAGCGCTTGCCAGAATCGCCTTTAGTCCGGCTGGTTACCCACTCGCGCGAAGGCCAAAGGCTGCTGCCCTGTTTCGGAGTTCCCCATGTTGTCAGCGTATGTTCCCTCCGAATCCTCCCTGAAGAAGGTCGACTTTGCCGACACGGCCGACTTGCCGGAAAATGCGGTCTGGATCGACCTGGTGAAGCCGACCCCCGGGGAGGATCAGGCGGTGGAGCGGCTGGCCGGGATCGCGGTGCCGACGCGGGAGGACATGCAGGAGATCGAGATTTCCAGTCGGCTCTATATCGAGAACGGCGCGCGCTACATGACCGCGACGCTGATGTGTCATTCCGACACCGACATGCCGCGAACGACCGCCGTCACCTTCATCCTGGCCGGTCATCGTCTGGTAACCGTGCGCTACGACATTCCGAAGCCGTTTGCGCTGGTGGAGCACAAGCTGGCGCGGTCCTGCGTGCCGGGCATCACGGGCGAAATGGTGCTCATGGAGCTTGTCGATGCCGTGATCGACCGTTGTGCCGACATTCTGGAAAAGATCGGCGCCGACGTCGACCAGGTCTCCCATGACATCTTCGAACCCGTAAGCGCGCGCCACGGTCAGGCCAAGCAGTATTCGCAATTCCTGATCGCGATCGGGCGCAAGGGCGATCTGACCTCGAAAGTCCGCGAGAGCCTGGTCTCGGTCGGCCGGGTCGTCACCTTCCTGTCGGCTGTCATGGAAGGCGTCAAATGGTCCAAGGACATGCGCGAGCAGCTCAAGACCATGCAGCGCGACGTGGCCTCGCTGACCGACCACGCGTCCTATCTCTCCAACAAGATCACTTTCGTGCTCGACGCCATGCTCGGCGTCGTCAATCTCGAGCAGAACAACATCATCAAGCTGTTCTCGGTGATGGCCGTGGTGTTGATGCCACCCACCCTGATCGCCTCGATCTACGGGATGAATTTCAAGATGATGCCGGAGCTCGAATGGGCGCACGGCTATCCGATGGCGCTGGTGATGATGCTCATGGCAGCGGTGCTGCCTTACTTCATTTTCAGATGGAAGAAGTGGCTGTAGTCACGGAGAGTGACTGTAGTCACCCAGAGTGACTGTAGTCACCAAGGCGATCGTGGTCACCGAAGTGACCGTAGTAACCGAGATGTTAAGGCGCACCCCTGACCTTCGGGGTTCCATGCGCCAGCAAAAAACAGGAAGCCGCCTCATTTGTACGAGTAAAATTTGAGCGTTGCGCTGAACCTTTGCGCGACGGCTTTCTGCGATAACGCAGTGACAAGCCGCGAGGACAGCAATGGTTGAGAAATTCATAAGGTCACCCCGCAACGTGATCGATTTTGCGCGCTATCAACACGGCCGCAGCGGTGGCAAGGCGCAGGCGATCGCGGCGCGACTTTGCCGGCATTGTGGAGCTGCACTTTCCGACGGCGAGAACGAAGACGAATGCTCCAGCGCGTTCAATGTCGAGGCGATAGCTGCGCCGCGCAAGTTTTACGCGGAGTGAACGAATGTCAGGGCGGGGATGGCGCGGGCGATCGCGCCCGGTCACGCCCGACTGTCCGAACTTATCGCCTTACTTCCTGCGCCGTCGCCGCCACGACCTCGGTGATCCAGCCGTCGCGGCTCGAGGGCAGGAGACGCTGCTCAACATCGCGCAGCATCGCATCTGAATTGTCGCCAAGCACGTCGGGCGAGGACGACGAGAACGTGAGCACCCGGCGCGCCAGGTCGCGCACGCTGACTTCGTGGCTGGTTTCCACCCTGATCACATCGGCGGCGTGAAATCGCGTGCCTCGGAAAAAGCCCGCAAGATCCCGATGGGCTCGCCCGGCGCTGACCGACTCCGACCACAGGCTTTCCTTCGACCAGGCGCGCAGCGTTGTAGTTGTCGAGCCATGGGTTTTGTCCATCCCTGGCGGAGTAGGACGCGCAGACGAGGATCACGCCTGCGGGCGCCACCATACACTCGAGGCGCGCAAGCGTAGCTTCGCGATCCATCCAATGTAGCGCCCGCCCGATCGTCACGACATCGAAACGGCCGAAATCGTCCGGCAGATCTTCTGCCTTGCCCTGGATCAGGGTGAAGGCCTGCGACGCGCGCTCCGCCGCTTTCTCCGCGGCGACGAGCATCGCAGGCTCCGGATCGACGCCGACGATGCGGCCGACATAAGGGGCAAAGCCGAGCGCCAAAAGCCCAGGCCCGGTCCCGAGGTCGATGAGCGCGTGCAGTTTCCCGAGCGCGAGCCGTTGCGCCACCTCGCGAAAGAAGGAGGGCGGATAAGGCGTCCGCAACTCCTCGTACAGCGCAACCGTGGTGGCAAAGCGTCCCATCGTCCGGCCGGCAGCCCTTTCATCGATCGGAACGGATGCACGATCGCACCCGCGCAGCAGAGCTCGAGTGTTTTCCAGCGAAAGCCTGCCCCGGACTTGATCCGGGGTGGACCCGGTTCGCGTGAAGAAAACGCGTCAAAACAAAAATCTAGACGTGCTGACCGCCGTTGATGTGGATCTCGGCGCCGTTCACATAGGAGCTGGTTTCGGTGCACAGCACGTAGATGATTTTGGCCACTTCATCCGGCGTGCCGAGCCGATGCATCGGGATCTGCTGGTCGACGATCTTCTCGGTGCCCGGCGACAGGATCGAGGTGTCGATCTCGCCCGGCGCGATCGAATTGACGCGGACGCCGACGCGGCCGAAATCGGACGCCATCTCGCGGGTGAGGGAAGCCAGCGCCGCCTTCGAGGTGGCATAGGCAACGCCCGCGAACGGGTGCACGCGCGAGCCTGCGATCGAAGTGACGTTCACCACCGAGCCTTTGGTGGCCTTCAACTCCTCGATCAGTCCGCGCGCCATCATGATGGGGGCAAAGAAATTCACCCGGAAAACATGGCTCCAGGTCTCGATGTCGGTGTCCATGGTGCCCATCCGGGTGCCGCCTGCGGTCTTCGGTGAAATTGCGGCGTTGTTGACCAGCGCATGCAGCGCGCCGCCTTCCAGCCGTTCGCGGATTTCCGAAATCGCCCGCGTGGTGTCGGCATGGTCGGCAAGGTCGACCTGGATGTGATCTTCAGGACCGGCGTCCCACGGGCAGTTGTCGGGGAAGGGATGCCGCGAGCAGGTGATCACGCGCCAGCCCGCCGAGGAAAAGCGGATCACGGTGGCATGGCCGATGCCGCGGCTCGCTCCGGTCAGGAGCAGCGTGCGTCGGGGCGCGTTGGTAGATGGCTGCATCAACGGTTCTCTCGTTTTCCGTCATGTCCGGCACAACGCCGGCCATGACGGCTTACTTCAGGGATAAAGTCGCTTCTTGTCCCATGCGCCATCGGGCGCGTCGCGGCGGAATTCGATGCGGTCGTGCAGGCGGAACGGACGGTCGTGCCAGAATTCGAAACGGGTGGGCTCGATGCGCCAGCCGCTCCAGCCCGGCGGACGCGGGACTTCCCCGATGACATGCCTGGCGGCGATCAGTGCGATCGCCTGCTCGAAAGCAAAGCGGCTTTCCAGCGGCTGCGACTGCTTGGAGGCCCAGGCGCCGATCTGCGCCTGCTTCGGGCGGGTGGCGAAATAGGCGTCGGCTTCTTCCGACGTTACCGGCGACACGTTGCCGCGGATGCGCACCTGACGGCGCAGCGATTTCCAGTGAAATAGTAAAGCCGCCTTAGGATTTGCGGCGAGTTCGCGGCCCTTCTGGCTGGCGATGTGGCTGTAAAACACGAAACCATCCGCATCATAGCCTTTCATCAGCACCATCCGCACGTCGGGAAGCCCGTCGGCATCGACGGTTGCCAGCGACATCGCGTTGGGATCGTTCGGCTCTGCCTTCACGGCTTCGGCGAACCACGCGCCGAACAGTGCAAACGGTTCCGCGGCGGCGGTAAAATCACCCGATGTTAACGGTGTGGGGTGTTTGATGGAGGTTGTGTCGGTCATGCAAGGAGTTCCAGTTGCGTCCGTTCGCGTCAGAGAGCGCGTTGCAGCCCCAGTATAGGTTCGCCCTATATAGGACATGGGGACGCATTGGCCTATCGGCGATCCGGCCGGCGGGCGCGGTGATGACCATGATTTTGATCGGCCTCGGTGCGGGCGGTTGCAGCCTGTCGCGCTCCGACGCCTTCGCCAAGCTGGAAGAAAAAGACGTCACCGGTTCGGTCACGCCACCGGCCGCGCCTCCGGTGCCGACCGAGAGCGATCTGGTTTTTGCCCGCACCGCGGCTTCCGACGTGCTGACCAAGGGCGACAAGGATTCCAGCCAGCCCTGGGAAAACCCCGAAACCGGTGCGCGTGGTTCAGTGACGCCGCTGTCCCAGGCCTATGCCTCCGACGACGGCCGTACCTGCCGGGATTTCCTGGCCAGCTACGTCAAGGGCCGTGCGGAAAGCTGGCTGCAGGGCGCCGCCTGCAAGGGCGGCCAGGGCCGATGGGAAATTCAGACACTCAGGCCCTGGAAACGGGGTTAGACTGCCCAAAGCTCCATGGGGCAGTTGCAAAAATGCAACTGGCTCCCCAGATGAAGGCAAAGCGGGCGAATTGCCCGAAGTCAGAACCATTTTCCGTGAAGGAGACGTGACGGATGCGCGACCCCTATGAGGTCTTGGGGGTGCCGCGGGGCGCCAGCGCTGCGGCGATCAAGAGTGCCTACCGCAAGCTCGCCAAGAAGCATCACCCCGACAGCAACAAGAACGATCCCAAGGCCGCCGAACGGTTTTCGGAGATCAACTCGGCCAACGAGATCGTCGGCGACGAGGACAAGCGCAAGCAGTTCGACCGCGGCGAAATCGACGCCGAGGGCAAGCCGCGCTTTCAGGGCTTCCCTGGCGGCGGCGGCCCGCGCGGTCGTGCCGGTGGCCCCGGCGGCTTCGAGACCCACACCTTTCGCAGCGGCGGCGGCCCCGGCGGTGGTGGCGGCTTCGAAGATATCCTCAACAGCATGTTCGGCGGTGCGGCCCGCGGGCAGCGTCCCGGCGGCGGCAATGCGTTTGAATTCGACACCGGCGGCATCGGCCTCGATCTCGATCTCAACGTCGCCATGACGGTGTCGCTGGAAGAATCGGTCAACGGCGCCGAGAAGCGCGTCCGGCTGCCGACCGGCAAAGAGCTGAACGTCAAGATTCCGGCGGGTGTGACGGCCGGCCAGCAGATCCGGCTGAAAGGCCAGGGCGAGACCGCGCAGGGCCATCGCCCCGGCGATCTCCTGATCACCGTAAGCATCGCGCCGCATCCCTTTTTCAAGATCGATGGCAGCGATTTGCGGCTCGATCTGCCGATCACGCTCTATGAGGCGGTGCTCGGGGCCAAGATTCGCGTGCCGACGCTCGGCAGTGCGGTCGAATTCCCGATCCCGAAAAACACCTCCAGCGGCCGCACCTTCCGCCTCAAGGGCAAGGGCCTGCCGAAGGCCGGCGGAACCGGTGACCTGTTCGTCACGACCAGGATTATCCTGCCCGACGGGAACGATGCCGAGCTTGAAGCATTGATGCAAAAGTGGCGCGACGGCCACCCCTACAATCCGCGCAGCGATTTCGGCTGACCAAAAACACGTCTAATAAAGAAGCGGAGTGCGGCAGGCCATTTCCCGATAAAATCCAGCCGTTTCCCTCAAAAAAAAGGGGCGGCCTCGAAAGGGGGACCAGCGCGGTACCAAACCCCAATCGAGGCCGCTTGCGCCGATCGGCGGATCGAGCGCTACTCATTTTCGCGTGATCACCCAGTGCGATAATGAGACGCGTCGATGTCTTGATTCCAGATTTTCAATGTCAGAATTGGGACAAGCGGCTTGACCTAGTCTTGACCCAGTCCTGACTTGGCCGCGATCTGGTCTTGGCTCAACCTCCGGTCTTCTCCATCTGGTCGTAAACGGATTGGGCGATCTGGGTCAGCCGGCCACGGTCACCGGCGCCGCTCACCACATAAGCCACGCCGCGATCGACCCAGAACAAGGTGCTCTCATTGCCCTGCGATGAAAACCGCATCTGTGTCGCCTCCGCTTCCGATTTTGCCGTGTAGATCGTGAAGCGTTCGCCCGATGTGCTCTCATACATCATGAAGGATGCAGGTCCGCCGGAGCCGGGCAACAGCCGTCCGCCGACCAGCTTCAATCCTGCCGCCGTGAGTTCCGGCGCACGCACCAGCCAGCCGCAGCGCTTGGTCAGCCAGGCCTGCAGATGCGCGCGTTCGCTGCCGGGGACTTCGACGGGATGGCGCACCTCGACCACATAGAGCCGGTGCGCTTCGAGCGCATGAACCGTGAAATTCTGGATCGACGAGGGAGCGGCGGACGCCCCGCGCGCCATCCAGCCGACGCCGCCGCCGACAATGAACGCCGCCAGCGTCGCGGCAATCGCGCCATAGACCCATTTGCGCGGCTCGCGCACCAGCCGCTCGATCTCGAGCCGCTTCGGCACCGCTTCATCGACGACCGCGTCGTAGCGGGCGTGCAGCGCCTCCGCCATCGAACGCCACGACTGCACCCGCGCCGCATCGTCGGGATGCGTAGCAAGCCACGCCTCGACATCGCCGCGCCGCTCCGCCGGCAGCTCGTTGTCGACGTAGGCATGCAGCTCGTCTTCGGTGACGGGAATATGGGGATCGGTCATTGTCGTCGCTCTGTCTATTCCTGGTCGAACTCTGTGTCGAACCGTGTGTCTAAACTTGCCTATGCATTTTGCTTGCCATCACGCGTCGATCACTCACATCACTTCACCCGTCTCAGCGCGGTGCGTTCACCCTCGAGCGAGGCTTTCACGTGCGCGCGCGCACGGGCAAGCCGCGACATGACGGTGCCGATCGGCACGCCCTGGATGTCGGCGACCTCGCGGTAGCTCAACCCTTCCAGCATCACCAGGAGCAGCACCGAACGCTGCTCTTCCACCAGCGTCGACAGCGCGCGGGCGATGTCGCGGCCTTCGGCTTCGGTGCCGCTGGCGTCCGGGTTGTTGTCGAGCAGCGGCATGAATTGCGGCCGCCGTGCCAGCGATCGCCGCCGGTTCTTGTTGAGGTTGGTCAGGATCGTATAGAGCCAGCTCCTGACGTCGCCGCCGAGAAACAGCCGTTCCGAACGCAACGCGCGCACCAGCGTGTCCTGCACCAGATCGTCGGCGATATCGGCATCGCGCGCGAGCGCGCGTGCGTACCGGCGCAGCGCCGGGATCATGGCTTCGACACTTTGGCGAAACGCGGTCATTGTCATCCGATATTCAGGTCGGTCAGGCGCGAATGCCTTACCCAACATAACACCCAATCGACGCGTCATTCCGGTGGTTGAGGCTCACGCGAAACAGCGTTAATCGAGAGCGGATTTGGGCTATACCCTGCTGGAGTGCTGGTGTACCTCCAACCGTAATACCAAATACGACGCGCCCGATATTTCGCTCTCCAATTCGTCAATCAGGGAATAGCCGCCAGTTCGATGCCTGCGCCTGTCATCTATTACATTCGCCATGGCGAGACATCGTGGAATGCGCTGGGCCGGCTGCAGGGCGCGCAGGACATCGAGCTGAACGATCTCGGCCGCAAACAGGCGGCGCATGCCGGCAACATCCTCGCCGATCTCTTCGCGCGCGATGGCCGCGACAAATCCTCGCTTTCGTTTGTGGCGAGCCCGCTGATCCGCGCCCGCGCGACCATGGAGCTGGTGCGCGGCTCGCTGCAGCTGCCGCATGACGGTTACGCGCTCGATGATCGCCTGCGTGAGATCGGCTATGGCCAGTGGGAAGGATCGACGCTGCCGGAAATGCAGCTGCGCGACCCCAGTCTTTACGCTAGACGCCAGACCGAGAAATGGACGGTGTCGCCGCCGGGCGGCGAGAGTTATGTCGAGGTCCAGGCCCGGATGCAGGATTGGTATGCGTCGGTGGCGGCGGACACCGTCGCGGTGGCACATGGCGGCACCGCCCGCGCCCTGATGGTGGCGCTCGGCATCGAGACCCAGATCAGCGCCGCCGATCTCACCATCGAGCAGGGGGCGGTTTACGTCTTTCGGGACGGGGCCTTGCGGAAGTATAGTTGATGCGGGCCGCCATCGCGCCTGACGGGTGTCTGTATTGACGTTGTAGATACAAAAAGCATATATTCCATCCATGGCAAAGCACCGGTCCTCATCCCTGGAAGGCATG
The DNA here is from genome assembly GCA_013695565.1 of Bradyrhizobium sp. Taxonomy (GTDB): domain Bacteria; phylum Pseudomonadota; class Alphaproteobacteria; order Rhizobiales; family Xanthobacteraceae; genus Bradyrhizobium. The sequence continues at coordinate 7,646 of JACDAG010000644.1, read as the reverse complement.
GCAAATGCGACCATTGCTGTCGCGGAGCGCGCATCCATTGCGGACACGAAGGGCAGCATCAATCTGCGTATCGAGGCCGGTACCCGGCAACTTATCGACGACGCAGCGGCGGTCCTTGGCAAGACACGCACGGAGTTCATGATCGAGACTGCCCGACGGCAAGCGATCGACGTGCTGCTTGAGCAGCGCTTATTCGTAGTCGATTCCAAGCGTTACGACGCCTTTGTTCACGCGCTGGACAATCCCCCGGCGCCGGGACCAAAGTTGCGGTCGCTGCTGCGCCGAGTGCCGGTATGGCGAAAGTAGAAGACGCTTCGGGACGCCCTAAATCCGGATTATCGGCGCCCACTCCTCTGACTGCCGAGCATGACCTTTCCAGCTTCGACTGCGGGGAACCTGCATTGAACGATTGGCTACGGCACCGTGCTTTGAAGAACGAAAGCCGCTTTTCGCGTGCCTACGTCGTCTGCGAGGGCCAACGGGTGGTCGCCTATTTCTGCATCTCGGCCGGAGCGGTAGAGCGCGCGGCGGCGCCGAGCAAGGTGCGACGGAACGCGCCCGACACAATTCCCGTATCGGTCATCGGGCGTTTGGCGGTCAGCCGTGATCATGCGGGTAAGGGGCTCGGTGCCGACATCCTCTCGGACGCGCTTCGTCGCATCGCCGTCGCTTCACAGAGCATCGGTATTGGGGCGGTGCTGGTACAGGCGAAGGATGAGGCGGCGAAGCGCTTCTATATGAGATGCGCCGAATTCATCGAGTATCCGGAAGACAGCCGCACCCTGTTTCTCCCCATTGAAACCGTAGTTGCGGCCTTCAGCTAGTTTTGGATGCCAGCGTAAGGGTAAGCGGTAGCGAGGCCGTCCTTTCTGACGGTTATGCCCGGCCATGACGAACGTCAGTGTATTTGACCCCTTGAGCCGCGCGCGTTACGACAAGTCAGAATTGACTTACTTTCCGAGGCTATAGGCTCAAAATGTCCTTCAATACCTTCGGCCACATGTTCCGGGTCACGACCTTTGGCGAGAGCCACGGGATTGCGATCGGCTGCGTGGTCGATGGCTGTCCGCCGCTGATCCCGCTGACTAATGAGGATATCCAGCGCGATCTCGATCGGCGCCGTCCCGGCCAGTCGCGCTTCACCACTCAGCGCCAGGAGCCGGATGCGGTCAAGATCCTGTCCGGCGTGATGGCCCATCCCGAGACCGGCGTGCAGGTGACGACGGGAACGCCGATCGCGCTTTTGATTGAAAACACCGACCAGCGCTCAAAGGACTATTCCGAGATCAAGGACAAGTTCCGGCCGGGCCATGCCGACTTCACCTATGAGGCCAAATACGGCCTGCGCGATTATCGCGGCGGCGGGCGCTCGTCGGCGCGCGAGACCGCCACCCGCGTCGCGGCCGGCGCCATTGCGCGGAAAATCCTGCCCGATGTGAAAGTGCGCGGCGCGCTGGTGCAGATGGGCCCGCACAAGATCGATCGCGAAAAGTGGGATTGGGACGAGATCGCGCGCAATCCATTCTTCTGCCCGGACAAGGACAAGGCCGCATTCTTCGAGCAATATCTCGACGGCATCCGCAAGAGCGGCTCCTCGATCGGCGCGGTCATCGAAGTCGTCGCCGAAGGCGTGCCGCCCGGATTGGGCGCGCCGATTTATGCCAAGCTCGACGGCGAACTGGCGGCGGCGATGATGAGCATCAACGCGGTGAAGGGCGTCGAGATCGGCGCCGGCTTTGGCGCGGCCGAATTATCGGGCGAGCAAAACGCCGACGAGATGCGCACCGGCAATAACGGCACGCGTTTCCTGTCGAACCATGCCGGCGGCGTGCTCGGCGGCATTTCCACCGGCCAGCCGGTGGTGGTGCGCTTCGCCGTAAAGCCGACGTCGTCGATCCTGTCGCCGCGCCAGACCGTGGATCGCAGCGGCCACGATACCGACATCATGACCAAGGGCCGTCATGACCCCTGCGTCGGCATCCGCGCGGTGCCGGTCGGCGAAGCCATGATGGCTTGCGTGCTGGCGGATCATCTGTTGCGGCATCGCGGGCAGGTGGGCTGACGGCGCCCAATTGGTTGGGGCGCTAACGCTCGACAAACTCGATAACTGCTTCACCTCGCTCGATCGCTTCGATGATTGCAGGCAAGGCTCGCATTGCCGGGGGCGGAGTGGCGCCGCTCGGACTGCCGCCTTGACGCGCGCTGCACTTGCGCGGCAAATGCTGACGTCATGAATGTCGCAGAACTGCAGAAGCTGACCGACTGGCTGATCGACGGCGGAAGGTCCGCGGGCAACCCGAAAAGTTTCATGGCGGAAACCTGCGAACGCATGGTTGCCGCAGGCCTGCCGCTGTGGCGTGCCGGCGTCTTCATTCGCACTCTGCATCCCGACATCTACGGACGAAACTTCATCTGGAGGCCGGGCGCCGAGGTCGAACTCGGCACGGTCGATTTCAAGATACTGGACTCGCCGGATTTTCACAAGAGCCCGATCATCATCGTATTCCAGCAAGGGCTGGAAGTCCGCGCCCGTGCCGACGACCCGAACAGCGCGCGCTTCCCGATCGTCGAGGAACTGCGTGCCGAGGGCGTCACGGATTATGTCGCGCTGCCGCTGCCCTTTGTCGATGGCACGCTGAACGCATCGACCTGGACGACGAAGCAGCCGGGCGGATTCACCGACGAACAGTTGGCGGCGTTGCGCAAGATCGTGAAGCCGATGGCGCGGGTGATCGAAATCATCAGCCTGAACCGCAAGGCTTCGAGCCTGCTCGATATCTATGTCGGCAACCGCGCCGGCGAGCGGATTCTCGGCGGTCAGATCAGGCGCGGGCACACCGAGACGATGAACGCCGCGATCTGGCTGTCCGATCTGCGCGACTTCACCGCGCTGTCGGACCGGTTGCCGGCCGAGACCATCGTGGACATCCTGAACAACTATTTCGACTGCCAGGTCGCCGCGATCAGGAAGCATGGCGGCGAAGTCCTGAAATACATGGGCGACGGGCTGCTCGCGGTTTTTCCGATCGACGAATATGTCGGCGACGAGCAGCAGGTCTGTTCCAAGGTGCTCGAAGCCGCCCACGAATCCCGCGCCAGCGTCGCCGACATGCAGTATCCGATCGGCGACGTCGTCGAACGATTTCGCTTCGGCGTAGCACTCCATGTGGGGCGAATCCTCTACGGCAATATCGGCGGCGGCAACCGGCTCGACTTCACCTGCATTGGACCAGCGGTAAACCTGGCGGCGAGGCTGGAAAAGATCGCCAGCCGTCTTGGCCGCACGGTGGTCGCCTCCGAAGGCTTTGCCGGCATTTGCCGCGGCGGCTGGAGCGAACTCGGCGAGTTTCCCGTCGCCGGCTTCTCAAAGGCCGCCCGCGTCTACGGCCTGGTCGACGAAACATCGGCGGCCTAGCAGCGGTCAAGCCATACCGCGCTATTCCTCGGGCTCGGTCGTAAACAGCAGCGGATAGCCCTTGGCGCGGCCGGCGTCGGTGGCGCGGGTCGCCTTGGTCTCGGCGACGTCCTTGGTGAAGACGGCGACCACGCAGACGCCGCGCCGGTGCGCGGTGATCATGACCTTGTGGGCCTGATCCTCGGTCATCCGAAATTCGGCCTTCAACACCGTGACGACGAATTCGCGCGGCGTGAAATCATCGTTGACGAGGATGACCTTGTGCAGGCGCGGCCGCTCGGTCTTGATTTTGACCTTTGTTTTTGGCTTGGCGACGGTATCGATCATTCCAGCAGCAGCTCCGAAGCAACTCAACTCCGACGGGGGTGCCGACGTCAGCTGGCGCGGCAGTCCGCCAGCCGCTGCGTCATGGTCCGATCGCCGCGGCTGACGGCCGTCCCGATCAGTTTACAGGTTCCGGGCCGGTCCTGAAACTGGGCGTTTTGCGACAGTTTCAGGTCGATGAGCGCGGCCATCGCGGGTGGCTACGGCGGTACGGTCCGCAAATAAGCGACGATAGCGGCCAGATCGGCTGCGCTGACGGCCGCATAGTAACCATAGGCCATCGGCGGCTTCAGCGTCCGCCCGTCGCGGCCGATACCCTGCGTGATGGCGCGGATAATTTCGGCGTCGGTCCAGCCGCCGATGCCTGATGTCGGGTGCGATGTGATGTTGGCGGCGATGCTTGCCGGCCCCGCATCCGGCGAACCTTCGCGCAGCGGGAACGCCCGGCCGCCGCGGCCGAGGCCGGCCTTGAAATCGGATACGCCGCGCGACCACGCCGAGTGGCACTCCATGCAATGGCCGATCGTGACGAGATAGGCGCCGCGCCCGACGGGGTTGGCCAGCATGGCCTTGCTGAAGCCGGCGTCCGCGTCGGGATAGGGATCGCGGCGCACCGGCACCTTGTAGACGGGATCGCGGACTTCGCTGCGGATCGGCGTAACGCTGCGCAAATAGGCAATGACGGCGTCGAGGTCATCAGGCAGCAACGCCTTGTAGAAATTGGCCGGCATGATCGCGGCCAGTTGCACGCCGGCGAGGCGGCCATGATTCGGGCGCGATCCCTCCACCAGCGCACGCTTGATCTCGGCGTCGCTCCAGCTTCCGATCCCGGTCTCCTTGTCGGGGGTGATGTTGGATGCGGTGGCGACGAAGGCCGGCGTGTTGAAGGTGAAACCGCCCGACAGGGCCTTCCCGGCGATCGGCTTGCCGTCGCCGTCCCGCGGCGTGTGGCAGCTGCCGCAGGCCATGATGGTGTTGACGAGATAGGCGCCGCGCCCGGCCGGCGATTCCGCCTTCTCGACGGCTTTGGCGCCGCTCGCGGCCGCCAGCAGCAACGCGCAGCCGACGAGGCCTGCTCGAAACATGAAATTCCTCCCGCCCGGGATGCAAACTATCGCAAGCGAATCGAGGCGCGGCAACATTTGCCCGAATCGAGGCAGTGGAAGGCTAACCCAAATGTGAAGGACAGATGATATCAGCCCTTTGCGCGGCCCAATTTGCATGTCACCATTGTCATCAGTCGACGGGAGGGCAGCGATGCGCTGGTATGTCTCGATCGGAGCTGTGCTTGTGGCAGGCGTTCTCGCCGGCGGCGACGTCGCCGGCGTTGCTGCGCCGAGCCCAAAAAATCAGCTTGGTTACCAAGCCGTTCATCCATCAAGCCTTCAACTGGTCCAAAAGGAAAAGGAAGCCTCGGTCGACGTCGAGCTGGTGCTGGCGGTCGACGTCTCCTATTCGATGGACATGGACGAGTTGGCGATCCAGCGCGAGGGTTACGCGCAGGCCATCGTCTCCAAGGAGTTCCTGCAGGCGCTGAAGAGCGGCCCGCACGGCAAGATATCCGTGACCTATTTCGAGTGGGCGGCGTCCAGCGACCAGAAGATCATCATCCCGTGGCGCGTGATCGATGGCCCCGAAACCGCGGATGCCGTCGCCAATGAGATCATGAAAACCCCGATCCGCCGGGCTTCGCGCACCTCGATATCCGGTGCGATCAATTTCGCGATGCCGCTGTTCGAAGAGAACCCGTATCGGGGCTTGCGCCGTGTGATCGATATTTCCGGCGACGGCCCGAACAATAACGGCGCGCCCGTCGTCGTGGCCCGTGATGCCGCGGTGGAGAAGGGGATCGTCATCAACGGCCTGCCGATCATGGTGAAGGAGCCGTCCTATTCGACGATGGATATCGACAATCTCGATGCCTACTATGAGGATTGCGTGATCGGCGGTCCCGGCTCGTTCGTGGTGACGATCAAGGAGCGCGACAAATTCAAGGAAGCGATCCGCACCAAGCTGTTGCTCGAAGTCGCGGGCCGCACGCCGGAACGCTGGATCGTGCCGGTTGCAGGCAAGGAACCGCGCGTCAATTGCATGATCGGCGAGAAGATCTGGCAGGACCGCTGGGGGCGGTAATTTCCCGGGCTCAGCGCTTGCGCACGAACCGCGCCACCAGTTCGACATGGGGCGTGTGACGAAACTGGTCGACCGGCGTCACGCCCTCGATCGTATAGCCGGCCTCGATCAGGATTTTGGCGTCGCGCGCGAATGTCGTGACGTTGCAGGACACGGCCACCACCGTCGGGATTTTGCTGGCTGCGAGTTGCGTCACCTGCGCCTGCGCGCCCTGCCGCGGCGGATCGAACACCACCGCGTCGTAGTCGCGCAGTTCCTGCGGCATCAGCGGTCGGCGGAACAGGTCACGCGCTTCGGCCTTGAGCGGCTTCAATCCGGACGTCAATGTGGCCGCTTTCTGCAACGCGGTGACCGCGCCGGCGTCGCTGTCGAAGGCGGCGATCCGCGACTTGGCGGCGAGGCGCAATGCGAAGGGCCCGACGCCGCAAAACAGGTCGGCGATATGTTTGGCGCGCTTGCAGTGATCGGCGACCAGCGCGGCGAGCGCTTCCTCGCCGGCCACGGTCGCCTGCAGGAACGATCCGGGCGGCAGGGCGACCTGCGCGGTGCCGATGCTGACGACCGGTGCGGTTCGCATCAGCACCAGTTCGCCATGGCGCGTCAGCCGCGCCAGCCTGTGCTGTTCGGCAACGCCTGACAATTTTGCGATCAGCGCCGTCGCCAGTGGGCCGGAGCCGCGGACGTCGACATCGAGCCCGCTATTGGTGGCCGTGATCTGGATGTCGAGCGGCTTTCCAACCGAGATCAACGGCTCGGCCAGCGCCCAGGCGGCTTCGAGCGCGCCGTCCAGATGCGGGTCGAGGATCGGGCAGCGATCGATCGGGATGATGTCGTGCGAATTGGCGGCCGCAAAACCGACCTTGAGTACCTCATGTGTGCCCATCCGCGCGTGCAGGGTGATGCGGCGGCGGCCCACGCCATGGGCGTCGATTAGCGGAGCCACCTTGCAACCGATCCCGGCCTGCGCCAGCGTTGCGACCACGATCTCGCGCTTCCAGGCGCGATAGCGTTCGGCGTCCCAATGCTGGATCGCGCAGCCGCCACAGACGCCGAAGTGCGGGCAGAAGGGGGCGATGCGTTCGGGACTTGCGCGTTCGACCTTGATCAGCCGCCGGCGATCGGGATGACCCGTGACTTGCTCGACCTCGGTTGTTTCGCCGCCGAGTGCATAGGGCACGTAGACGCTCATGCCGTTTGCCGAGACGACGCCATCACCGCGATGGCCGACATGGTCGATCACCAGGTGTTCGGTGTCAGCCACGGCGTGCACCGAGGAAGAATTCAATGTTGCCGTCACCGCCGGTAATCGAGGATGGAAATATCTGGATGTCGGTGCAGCCCTGTGAGGTCGCGAAGTCAGCGATGTCGTCGCAGATTTCCTGATGCACCATCGCGTTGCGGATGATGCCCCGCTTGGAATGTTTTCGGGCCGCCTCGAATTGCGGCTTGATCAGCGCCAGCAGATGCATCGGTGCCGCTGCCAGCGACAGCGCCACCGGCAGCACCGCCTTCAGCGAGATGAAGCTGACGTCGATCACGACGATATCGGGTCGGGCGGGCAGGCGCTTGCCTTCGAAGGCCCGGATATCCGTCTCTTCCATCGACACGATCCTGGGGTGGCCGTGGAGCTGATGATGCAATTGACCGTGGCCGACGTCGATCGCGAAGACGAGGCTGGCACCATTGGTCAGCAACACTTCTGTAAAGCCGCCGGTCGATGCGCCGACGTCGAGGCAGACATGATCCTCGATCTCGATCGGATATTGTTCCAGCG
>JACDAG010000663.1 GCA_013695565.1 Bradyrhizobium sp. | reverse complement strand
GAGCAGAACAAGGCCAACAACGACATCAACAAGGTGTCCGACGTCAAGCTGCTGCAGGGTGACCTCTCGGAAGCCTGGCGTGAAGGCGAAACCGACTACGCGACCGTCGCAATGCGGATCTCGCTGGTCGACAAGACGCTGGAGCGTGGCACCAACCGTGTGGTCCACGGCAGCGACACGCCGGTTGAGGTGACGGAGGTCTGGACCTTCGCGCGCCAGCGCGGCGGCAATTGGGAAGTTTCGGCGATCCAGCAGAGCAGCTGATCCGTTACTGACCTGACGTTACAAGGCGCCGCGGTTCATTCCGCGGCGCCTTTTGTTTTGCCGGAATAATGGCTGAGTGGGCGGGTTGTTGACTGCGTGCCAATAAAAACAATGGGAGGACTTCCATGAATTTTGTTTCCCGAACGATCTCACCGGCCTGTTTCGCCCTCGCGGCGATCTCTGTTCTCGCCGTGCAGCCGGCGCAGGCGCAATCGGCCGCCGACACCAGTTTCTTCGTGACGAGCACCCCGATCGGCAATGGCGGCAATCTTGGCGGCCTCGCCGGTGCCGACAACCAATGCCAGACGCTGGCGCAGGCGGCAGGCGCGGGTGCCAACGCTTCAGGAGTCAAGGTTTGGCGCGCTTACCTCTCGACCCAGGCCGCCGACGGCAAGCCTGCCGTCAACGCGCGCGACCGCATCGGCAACGGGCCGTGGAAGAACGCCAAGGGTGCTGTGGTCGCCAAGGATGTCGCCGAATTGCACGGCACCAATGCTCTCACCAAGCAGAGCGCGCTCTCTGAGAAGGGTGAAGTCATCAACGGCCGCGGCGATACGCCGAACCGCCACGACGTGCTGACGGGCTCGCAGCCGGACGGAACGGCCTTTGCGGCCGGCGAGGACCGCACCTGCAAGAACTGGACGAGCAGCACGCAGGGTGCGGCGATGGTCGGACATATCGACCGCGTCGGCCTGCGCGATGACGACGCCTCGAAGTCCTGGAACGCGTCGCACCCCTCGCGCGGCCCCGACGGCGGCTGTTCGCAAGCCGACCTGAAAAGCACCGGCGGTGACGGCCTGATGTATTGCTTCGCGGCCAACTGAGGCTTAATCGAATCCTGCATGAAGATCATCGACGCGCAGGTTCACATCTGGTCGCAAACCGTGACGCCGACTTCCGGTCTGCATCGCAAGGTCGCGAAGTTCACGGCCGAGGAAGTCTTGGCCGAGATGGACGAGGCGGGGGTGGATGCCGCGTTGATCCACCCGCCGCGCGGCTGGGATCCCGATTCCAATGCGCTGGCGATCGAGGCCGTCCGGAAATATCCGGACCGCTTTGCCATCATAGGCAATTTCGCGCTCGAAAATCCGGATCAACGCAAGCTGATCCATGGCTGGCGCAATCAGCCGGGCATGATGGGCCTGCGCTGGCCGCTGCTGCTGGAAGAGCACCAGAAATGGCTCTACGACGGCTCGCTCGACTGGCTGTGGCCGGCGGCCGAAAAGGAAGGGCTGCCGCTGGCGATGATGGGCGGACTGTTCCTGCCGAAGTTTCGCGAGATCGCCGAACGCCATCCGCACCTTCGGATGATTCTTGATCATTGCGGCCTGAACCGGCACGGGCGCGATGCCGAGGCCTTCGTCCATCTCGATGAGCTGGTGGCGCTGGCACGATTGCCGAACGTCGCGGTGAAGGCGACCGGTGCGCCGCATTATTCCACCGAGCCCTATCCGTTCCGCAACATCCATGACGGGCTGCACCGCATCTTCGACGCCTTCGGGCCGAAGCGGATGTTCTGGGGCACCGACATCACGCGGATGCCCTGCAGCTACCGGCAATGCGTCACGTTCTTCACCGAGGAATTGCCCTGGCTGAAAGGCGACGAGCTGGAAGACGTGATGGGCCGCGGCCTCTGCGCCTGGATCGGCTGGGACTATGCGCGCGTGCGCGGGTAGGGCGCGGATGCATTGGTCGTGAGTTTGCTCCTAACCAGAATCGATGCAGATATTTTTCTGCGTTGAGCGCGCCCACGTGGAGAATGCGCTGATCGACGCGAGCTTCGGGTGCCCGAACCGGTACACGAGGTAGAACCCGTAACCTGGCAGTGTGAGCTTCGAGACTTGCACGAGGGCACCGCTGGCAAGCTCGGGCGCCACCAGCACATCGCTGCAGATCGCGATGCCCTGACCTGAGATCGCGGCTTCAATTGCGTGCAACTCTTCACGAAACGCGAGGCTTTGCAGTTGCGCAAGGTCGGGCACGCGCTTGAGGCGGCGGCGCGCCAACGTCTGCCAGCGTTGCCAGTTCGGCGCGTCAAGGTCAGTGGATGGCCATTCGATCTCGATGAGGGGGAAGTTCGCTAGTTCGGTCGGATTGAGTAACTTGCCTTGATTGCCGACCAGCCTTGGACTCGCAACAACGCGGAAGATGTCGCGCGTCAACTCAATGCAATGATGGCCTGGTGGCGGTCTGCGCGCATAGCGGATCGCAATGTCAGCTTCGCCCGCCGCAAGGTCGAGAACTGCATCCGTCCCGAGGATATCGAGTTTGAGGCGCGAATGCGCAGCGCGCCAGTTCGGCAGCCGAGGCACGAGCCACCGCGCCGCAAAAGCATTGGTCGCAGTGATGCGTAGCCGTCCGCCCATCGCGCCGGGCCGCACTGCCGCCAGCACATTCGCGAATGTCTCGAAGCCATCGCGGATCACTGGGAAAAGCTGTTCACCCGCCGTCGTCAGCTTGAGCGGGCGCGGCCTGCGGCGGAACAGGGCCCTGCCACAATAACGTTCGAACAGCTTGATCTGATGGCTGATGGCTGTTGGCGTCACGTACAGCTCCGCCGCTGCCATCTTAAAGCTCATATGACGAGCCGCGGCCTCGAAGGCCCGCAGCTCGGTGAGGGGCGGCAGCTTGCGCATCGGTTCAGTCTAGATGAATTCAGTTCATCCTGCACATGAATTATCTGAGCTTGCCTGGATGGTGCATTGCGGCCGAGAGTGCAGGAGGCGTCTCACGGGAACGATCGCAAAATGCTGGCGAAAACCTCCGGCCAGGTCTCGGACTATTTCCAAGCGATCGAGCGGCTTACGCCTGTGATCGCCGAGCACCGCGCGGCGTTCGACAGCGAGCGTCGGTTGCCGGATGCCGTGTTCAATGCGCTGGCGGATGCTGGTCTTTTCCGCTTGTGGCTGCCTGAGGCACTCGGCGGTCCGGAGTTGTCGCCGGACGATTTCATGGCCGTCGTGGAGGCCGCGTCCGCGCTCGACGGTTCTGTCGGGTGGCTTGTCGGCAATGGGGGAGGCATGAGCCGCATCGGCGGCTACCTGCCAAAGCCGATCGCACGGGAATTTTTCTCCGATCCGCGCGTCTTCGTTGCGAGCGCAACTGGTGCTGTCGGCGTGGCGCAGAAGACCGAAGGTGGCTATCGCGTCACCGGCCGCTGGCCGTTCGGGAGCGGCGCTCATCACGCGTCGCACTTCATGGGCCTCGCGTCCCCTAAGGGCGCCGACGGCAAGGACGAACCGCCGCTGTGTTGCTATTTCGAGCGCTGCGATGTCATCGTCCACGACACTTGGCTTGTGTCGGGGTTGCGTGCCACGGGTAGCTGCGACTTCGAAGTCCGCGATCTCTATATCCCCGAGCAACACGCGCACAACTTCATGGACTCTCGTCCCACGCAGGACGGGATCGTATACCGCTTGCCCCGCTTGTCAGCGTTCGCATGGACTGTTTCTGTCGTTCCGCTCGGAATCGCGCGCGGCGCGATGAACGCCTTTGTCGAGCTTGCGAGCCGGAAGGCGCGGTTGGGTGTCAGCACGCTATTGCGCGACCGTGAGATTGTGCAAGGCAACTACGGCCGGGCGGACGCGTTGCATCGTGCGGCGCGCGCTTTCCTGATCGATGCGATGTCAGAATTGATGGCGGCATTGGCAGAAGACGGACCTCGTCTCATCAATGCCCGCGCGGTGTTCAGGACGGCCTGCACCCATGCTGCCGAAAGCGCGGTGCGCATCGCTGACATGCTCGCCGCCGAATTAGGCGCGGCCGCGATTTTCGAGACGTCGCCGATTGAGCGCTTTGTCCGCGACGTTCACGCGGCGGTGAAACACATTGCAATGACCCCCAATAACTACGTGGTGTC
>JACDAG010000608.1 GCA_013695565.1 Bradyrhizobium sp. | reverse complement strand
ACGACAGCGGAAGGGAACCCGCGCCCCCTCTTGCCGCTTATCCTGCGGCCGCTGACAGAAACTCAAGGCGGACCGCGAGGGCCGCCCTGTGATCGATGACCTCTGGTACAAGAACGGCGTGATCTATTGCCTCTCCGTCGGCACCTATATGGATGCCAATGGCGACGGCATCGGCGATTTCCGAGGCCTGTTGCGGCGTCTCGACTATTTGCACGGGCTTGGCATCACCGCGATCTGGCTGATGCCGTTCCAGCCGTCGCCCGGCAAGGACGATGGCTACGACATATCCGATTATTACGGCGTCGATCCGCGCTACGGCACGTTGGGCGATTTCGTCGAATTCACCCATGGCTGCAAGCAGCGCGGCATTCGCGTGATCATCGACCTCGTCGTCAATCACACCTCCGACCAGCACGGCTGGTTTCGAGAAGCGCGGCGCTCGAAGGACTCGCCCTACCGCGACTGGTACGTCTGGGCCGACAAGCGCCCGGCCAATGCCAATACCGGCATGGTATTTCCCGGCGTACAGAAGTCGACATGGACGCGCGACAAGGAGGCGGGCGCCTGGTATTTCCATCGCTTTTACGACTTCCAGCCTGACCTCAACACGTCAAACCCGCATGTGCAGGCGGAAATCCTCAAGATCATGGGGTTCTGGATTCAGCTCGGCGTCTCCGGCTTCCGGATGGACGCCGTCCCCTTCATCATCGCCACCAAGGGCGCCAAGGTTCGCAAGCCGGTCGAGCAATACGACATGCTGCGCTCGTTCCGTGAATTCCTGCAATGGCGAAAGGGCGACGCCATCATCCTGGCCGAAGCCAACGTGTTGCCCGAAACCGACATGGAGTATTTCGGCCGCGATGGCGACCGCATGCACATGATGTTCAATTTTCACGTCAACCAGCACATGTTCTATGCGTTGGCCTCCGGCGATACGAAACCGCTGGCGAAGTCGTTGGCGGCTACCAAGCCGCGGCCTGCCACTGCGCAGTGGGGCTTGTTCCTGCGCAATCACGATGAACTCGATCTCGGCCGCCTCACCAAGGCGCAGCGCGAGAAGGTGTTCAAGGCATTCGGCCCCGACAAGAACATGCAATTATACGACCGCGGCATTCGACGCCGGCTGGCCGGAATGCTGGGCGGCGACCGGCGGCGGCTGGAATTGGCCTATAGCCTGATGTGCACGCTGCCGGGCACGCCTGTCATCCGCTACGGCGACGAGATCGCGATGGGAGACAATCTGGATCTCCCCGAACGCAATTGCGCCCGCACCCCGATGCAATGGTCGACCGAGCCACATGCGGGCTTCACGGAGAGCGACCGGCCGTGTGCACCCGTGATCGACAAAGGCCCCTATGGCTACGAACACGTCAACGTCGCCAAACAGCGGCGCGATCCGAACTCGATGCTGAACTGGACCGAACGTATCGTTCGGATGCGCAAGGAGGTCCCAGAGGTCGGCTGGGGCGACTTCAAGGTGATCACGGTGCGCGACCCCGCCGTGCTGATCATCCGCTACGACTGGCGCAACAATTCGGTGCTGTTCGTGCACAATTTCGACGAGCAGCCGCGGGAGTTTTCGTTTGCGGTCGGGCTTCCCGGCGACACCGGCAAGCTTCTGGTCAATTTGCTGACTGAAGATCACAGCCACACCGATGAGCGGGGCAAGCACACGTTGATGCTGGAAGGCTATGGCTACCGATGGTATCGGGTCGGCGGTCTCGATTATCTGTTGAAGCGCAGCGACATCGATACCGACGCCACCGGCAAGGCGAGTCATCCTGCCTGAGTGGACCGGCCGAGGATGACGCCCTCATTGCCACGCAAATCGAGCGTGCCTTGTATTTGCTCACCCTGGCGGTCGAGAAAGGTCGACAGCAGGATCTCACGTCCAAAGCCGATTGAACTTGACGCGACGGAAACGGGCTCGGCACCGAAATTCAAGGCCACAATGACGGCATCGCCCTCACCTTCACGGCGATAGAGCAGGATGTCGCCCTGTGCGACGACCGGTTGATAGGCGCCGTTCACGAGCTGCGGCAGTTTCCTTCGAAGCGCAATCAACGCCTTGTACAGGCTGAGGTTGGAGCCGGCATCAGCGTCAAGATTCGCAACGTTTTCATGGGCGTAGGAATCGGCCAGCGGCAGCCATGGTTTGGCGCTGGAAAATCCAGCGCCGACGGTCGCGTCCCATTGCATCGGCGTACGGCAACCGTCGCGGCCGACACCGATACCCGGCACGTTCTTCTCGAAGGGATCGCGCACCTGATCCGGGGCGATCGCCACCTGTCGCATGCCGATCTCGTCGCCATAGTAAAGCGTCGGCGTTCCCCGCAGCGTCAGCAACAGCATGGCGGCCACTCGCGCCTGCTCCGTTCCGACGCGACTCGCTACCCTCGGGCGATCGTGGTTGCCGAGCACCCAATTCGGCCATGCGCCGGCGGGCAGCACCCGCTCATAGTCGGCGATGATCTTCTCGATCGATCGTGCACTCCACAACGTCGAGAGTAGCGCGAAATTAAACGGCATCTGGGCGCCGGCGAGGTCATTGCCATAATAGGCAACGAGCCGATGCAGCGGCAGATAGACCTCCCCGATCAGCACCCGATGATCGAACTCGTCGATCACTCGCCGCATCTCGGCGATGACGTCATGCACTTCCGCCTGATCTGTCGAGAATTGCGTCAGAATTTTCTCGTGCGGTGGCCGTCCTTCGACGAAATGCGGATTGGGCGGATTATCGCGAAACTCGCCGTCCTTGATCAGATGCCAGATCACATCGACCCGGAAGCCGTCGACACCCCTGCGGAGCCAAAACCGCATGACGTCGTAGATCGCCTCGCGCACCTCCGGATTGCGCCAGTTCAGGTCCGGCTGCTGGCTGAGAAAGGCATGGTAGTAATACTGACCCGTCGCCTCGTCGTATTGCCAGGCGCTGCCGCCGAATTCCGATAGCCAGTTGTTCGGCGGGCCACCCTCGGGCCTGCCATGACGCCAAACGTACCAGTCGCGCTTGGGATTCTCGCGCGATGCGCGGCTTTCGGCAAACCAGGGATGCTGGTCGGAGGTGTGGTTCGGCACCAGATCAAGGATGACCTTGAGGCCGTTTTCATGCGCGGTTTCGACCAGCACGTCGAAGTCGTGCATCGTGCCGAACAACGAATCGATGCCGGTATAGTCCGAAATGTCGTATCCGAAATCGGCCATCGGAGAGGGAAATATCGGCGATAGCCATACGGCATCGACCCCGAGCGATCTCAAATACGGCAGGCGCTGGATGATCCCGCTGATATCGCCGACCCCGTCGCCATCCGAATCCTGGAACGACCGTGGGTAGACTTGATAGAAAATGCCGTGCCGCCACCAATCCTCGTCGTTCCGATCCATCTGAAGAAATCGCCCTTACCTATGGTTGATGGAGGCAACGCCGAACCGCGTTCGAAGTTCGACCAGGATCTGTGCATCCCGATGACGACGGGTTTGTGACCGGCGGTCGATAGCCGGTTCCGCAGTCTGCAGATTCACCCCTCCCTCTCTCGATTCGACTTGGGATCGCCGGCTCGCCCGGCTATTCTCGCCTGTGGGGGTATAAGGCTGTGGTCGAGTTCAGTTTTTTCTCGAATTCATCGGGCGTGAGCGTGGCAGAAATTGCCGCACTCACGGGAGGAAACCCGTGCGCGGGTGCCGATCTGTCGCGCGTCATCACCGGCATCGCACCGATCGACCGCGCCGGTCCTGGCGACCTGACCTTCGTGAAAGACGCCCAATACGCAGAAGCGCTCGCAACGTGCCAGGCGGGCGCGGTCCTGACCACCGAACGGTTCGCGCACCACGCGCCGGCCGGGGTCGCCGTGGTGAACGTGCGCAAGCCCTACGAGGCGTTCGTCACGGTCGCCCGTCATATGTATGGCAGTGCACTGCGTCCGGTCTCGGCGTTCGGCACCCAGGGGATCGCGCCGAGCGCGGTGGTGCATCCGACGGCGCAGATAGGACCTGATGTTACGATCGATCCGTTCGCGGTGATCGGTCCCTCCGTCACGATTGGCGCAGGTTCGCTGATCGCTGCGCACGCCATGATCGGCGAACGGGTTCAGATCGGGGCCGATTGCGCCATCGGCGCCGGCTGCACCGTCACCCACGCCCATATCGGAGACCGGGTGGTGATCCACCCCGGTTGTCATGTCGGCCAGGATGGCTTCGGCTACGTGTCCGACGGCAAAGGCCATATCAAGATTCCGCAGATCGGCCGCGTCGTCATTCACAACGATGTCGAGATCGGATCGGGCACCAAGATCGACCGCGGCGGATTGCGCGACACCATCATCGGTGAAGGCACCAAGATCGATAATCTGTGCCAGATCGGGCACAATTGCAGCATCGGCCGCCACTGTATCATCGTTGCGCAATCGGGGCTGAGCGGCAGCGTCACCATCGAGGATTTCGTCGTGCTGGGGCCGCGCACCGGTATCATCCCGCACACCACCATCGGCAAGGGCGCGATGCTGCTTTCGAGGTCCACGGTTTACGACGATGTCCCCGCGGGCGCGGTTTGGGGCGGCTTTCCCGCCCAGCCCAGACGGCAATGGATGCGCGAAGTCCTGGCGCTGCGGAACCTGGCCGGAAACAGGCGTCCGAAACCGGGCAGCAGGCGGAACAAAACC
>JACDAG010000603.1 GCA_013695565.1 Bradyrhizobium sp. | reverse complement strand
GCGTGGTATCTTTTCCGAGCTTCCATGCGGCATCGGGAATTCTCTATATGTGGGCGCTATGGCCGGTGCGCTACGTCGGCGGCGTCGCCGTCGCACTCAATCTCTTGATGATCGCCTCGACGCCCGTAATCGGCGCCCATTACATGATCGACGTGTTCGGCGGTGTCGCGCTCGCGGTGGTCGGCATCTGCCTTTCCAAGTATCTCCTGAACGTCGTGGCGCCCTCGTCGTCAAAGGCACAGGCCGCGCCACGGGCATCCCTGGTGCCGGCACTGGATTAGGCCGCCCTCACCGTTCCCCGCGATGGTAAATTCTGAATAAAACGCTGCGCGGCCCGGTTAACGGCTTCTTCGCCAAACATCGTCATTGTCAGGCGCGCGAGCCCGCAATTCACCCAAATGTATCGCGGCCATGCTCCAGTGGCAGCAATCCCTTTCGCCGGTCACACCAACCCAAGAAGCCGATGTCCATTTCCTTCGCCAACCCGGTCGCCCATGGTGAAAATATCCGCAGCATGGCGCGGGCCATGGTGCCGTTGCTGGTCGGCGCGGCCGCCTATCTGATCTTTCTTTCGATCGGTGAAATCCTGCTGCGGGATTCCGACACCCTCTGGCAGATCAGGATCGGGCAGTGGATCGTCGAGCATGGCGCCATGCCCTATACCGACGTCCACTCGTTCACGCGGTTTGGCGAGCCCTGGATGTCGAGCTCCTGGCTCTCGCAGGTGCTGTTCGCCATCTCCTATGGATGGATGGATTGGGCCGGACCGGTGATCCTGACCTCGCTGGCGATCGGCGCGACGGTCGCGATCTTCATGCATCTGGTCAAAGACTATCTGGATCCGGCGCGGGCGATCCTTCTGGTGACGCTGGCGGTGCTGGAATCGGCCACGCACTTCCTGGCGCGCCCGCACATGCTGGCATTCCCTGTCATGGTCGCGTTCATCGGCGGGCTGATCGTGGCCGTCGATCGCCGCAGCGCGCCGTCATGGTTCCTGCTGCCGCTGCTCGCGCTGTGGGCCAATCTGCACGGCGGCTTTGTGTTGGGACTAGCGCTGATCGGGCCGATCGGACTGGAAGCGATCTGGTGTTGCGAACGCAAGGATCGCGTGACGCTCATGGTGCGATGGGCGCTGTTCGGTATTGCCGCGGTCGCGGCGTGCTGCTGCACCCCCTATGGCTGGAACACGTTATTGGGCGCGGCGAAAATTCTCAGCCTCGGCAAATTGCTGACCATGATCTGGGAATGGATGCCGGCCAATTTCGCCACCTGGAGCTTCTTCGAATTCACGTTGCTCGGGCTGATCGGCCTCGCCTTCTATCGCGGGCTCACGCTGTCCGTGCCGCGAATCATCCTGCTGCTGGGCCTGCTCTGGATGGCGCTGTCGCATGCCCGCAACATCGAGATCTTCGCCTTCCTGGCGCCGCTCGTTCTGGCCAAGCCGTTTGCCGAACAACTCGGCACCCTCCAGACCACCCTCTTTCCGAGGCGGGAGAGCCCGTCCCGGCCGCAGATCATGATGCTGGCGGCCCTCGCGGTGACCGTCGTCGGATGGGCCTCTACCAGAGCTTTCGTGGCGCAACATCCCTTCACGTTCCTGGAGTCGCAAACGCCTGCCAGGGCGGTCGATGTGCTGCAGCAACGGCAAGCCCAGCGGATCTTCAGCACGGCGCCGTTTGGCGGCTATCTCCTGTCTCGCGACGTCAAGGCTTTCATCGACGGCCGCGCCGAACTGTACGGCGAACAATTCGTCATCGATTACTTCGACGCGGTCACGGCCAAGGACGTCGAGACCCTGCTGCGGCTGCTCGACACCTACAAGATTGACGCCACTTTGCTGACGCCGACCCTGTCCGCCACCAAAGTGCTCGATCTTCTGCCCGGCTGGAAGCGGATCTACGCGGATGACATCGCCGTCATCCACGTCCGTGGTGAGCGGAAGACAAATCTGTCCTCCGCGCCGGAAGCGGCCAACTAAAAACGCGTCAACGAGAAGCCGTAGCGTCCAACACGCCACTCACTCCCAGTTCAGCGCGCCGCCGTTCTGGTATTCGATGACGCGGGTCTCGAAGAAGTTTTTCTCCTTCTTCAGGTCCATCGCTTCCGACATCCACGGAAACGGATTTTCGGTTTCATCGAACACCCGTGCCAGCCCGAGCTGGGCGCAGCGGCGGTTGGCGATGAAGTGCATGTAGGTCTCGCACAGCGCCGCATTCAGCCCGAGAAAGCCGCGCGGCATGGTATCCCTTCCATAAGCCGCCTCCAGTTCGGCCGCGTTGCGCACCATGTCGCGGACCTCCTCCTGGAACGCCATGGTCCACAGGTGCGGGTTCTCGATCTTGATCTGGTTGATGACGTCGATGCCGAAATTCAGATGGATGGATTCGTCGCGCAGGATGTACTGGTACTGCTCGGCGATCCCGACCATCTTGTTGCGGCGGCCGAGCGATAGTATCTGCGCGAAACCGGTGTAGAACCACATGCCTTCGAAGATCACATAGAAGGCGACGAGGTCGCGCAGGAACGCCTGATCGGCCTCTGGCGTGCCGGTCTTGAAATCGGGATCGTCGAGATGCTGGGTGTGCTTCAGCGCCCACGCCGCCTTGTCCGTGATCGACGGCACCTCGCGGTACATGTTGAACAGCTCGCCTTCATCCAGACCCAGGCTTTCCACGATGTACTGGAAGGTGTGGGTGTGGACAGCTTCCTCGAAGGATTGCCGCAGCAGATATTGCCGGCATTCCGGATTGGTCAGATGGCGGTAGATCGCCAGCACGATATTGTTGGCGACGAGGCTCTCCGACGCGGCAAAGAAGCCGAGGTTGCGCTTGATGGCACGGCGTTCGTCTTCGGTGAGGCCGTCGCGCGATTTCCATAGCGCGATGTCGGCCTGCATCGAGACTTCGGTCGGCATCCAGTGATTGTTGCAGCCGGCGAGGTATTTCTCCCACGCCCATTTGTATTTCAGCGGCAGCAATTGATTGACGTCGGCGCGGCAGTTGATCATCCGCTTGTCGTCGACGGACACCCGGCCGCCGCGGCGGTCGATGGTGCCGAGCCCGGCTTGATCGGCCTCGGCAAGGGGCGATGCAGCGAATGACAGCGGCGTGTGGCGTGCGGGCGCGGAAGTTTCGGACCAGTCAAGCATGGTGGTATTTCCTTTGTTGTCGCTGCTTATTGGCAGGCTTCGCATTCGGGATTTTCGATTGAGCACGCCATCGCCCCGGACAGGTCGGGCGCGGTGACGGCGGAGGTGACATTGATGGCCGAATGACTGGACATCATCGTCACGGATGCGACGCTGTTGAGCTTGCCGTCGGTGCCCTTGAGGGTGGATTTCTCGACATGCGTCGCGCTGCGCGAACGCAGGTAGTAAGTCGTCTTCAATCCGCGGGTCCAGGCCAGCCGATAG
>JACDAG010000654.1 GCA_013695565.1 Bradyrhizobium sp. | reverse complement strand
GTTCTGGTCCTTCAGCGGCACCGAGCGAATGCGTTTTCCCGTTGCCGCGAAATACGCATTGAGCACAGCGGGGGCCGCAACGCAGATCGTCGGTTCGCCGACGCCGCCCCAGAAGCCGCCGCTGGGCACGATGATCGACTCCACCTTCGGCATCTCGGCAATCCTCATCGAATTGTAAGTGTCGAAGTTGGTTTGCTCGATCGCGCCGTCCTTGACCGTGCAATTGCCATAGAACAGGGCGGACAGGCCATAGACGAACGACCCCGCAATCTGGCGTTCAATCTGCGCCGGGTTGACGGCGTAGCCGCAATCGGTGGAGGCAACAATGCGATGCACCTTGATCTTGTTGCCGTCGCTCACGGAGATTTCGGCCGCCGCCGCGACGTAGCTGCCATAGCCCATATGCTGGGCGATGCCGCGGAACACACCTTGCGGCGCCGGCTTGTCCCAGCCGATTTTCTCGGCCACGGCATTGAGCACGGCAAGATGCTTCGGATGCTTCGACATCAGCTTGCGACGGAATGCAACCGGATCCTGGCCCACCGATTGCGCCAGTTCATCCATGAAGCATTCCAGGTAGATCGCGTTCTGATTGACGTTGACGCCGCGCCAGAAGCCCGGCGGGACGTGGGGGTTGCGCATCGCATGCTCGACCAGCAGATTCGGAAAACTATATCCGATGGCCCAGTCGCCGGTCGCATTGAGGCCCTGGAATGCGGCGGGATCCTTGCCGTTTTCCAATGCCGCGGGACGAACGCTGAACAGGATCGACTGCCCGGACAATCTGATTTGCAGCGCTGTCAGATTGTTGTCGGCGTCGAACGCGCCAACCAGTTTGCACTGGGTGATCGGATGATAGGCGCCGTGCAGCATGTCCTCTTCGCGCGACCACAACAGTTTCACCGGTGTGCCCGGCATCTGCTTGGCGATCGTCACCGCCTGCCGGACATAGTCGGTCATGCCGCGGCGGCCAAAACCTCCGCCGAGCATCTGCTTGTGCACTTCGCATTTGTCGGCCGGCAGCCCCGATACTTCGAGGACCGCGGCAAACGCCGCTTCGCCGTTCTGGGTGCCGCACCACACCTCGCATTTGTCCGCGGTGTAGAGCGCGGTGGCGTTGAGCGGCTCCATGCAGGCGTGGTTCTGGTAGGGATAATTATAGACCGCCTCGACCTTCTTGGTCGCACTGGCAATCGCAGCCTTGGCGTCGCCGTTCTGGTTGCCGATAAAGGCGGGCTGCGCATTGTCGAGACCCTCAGCCAGCCATTTCGAGATCGACTCGCTGGAGACCTTGGCGTTGGGACCTTCGTCCCAGACGATCGGCAGCGCGTCGAGCGCGGTCTTGGCGTGCCACCAAGTGTCCGCAACGACGGCGACCGCGCTGTCGCTGACGCGCACGACCTTCTTGACGCCCTTCATGCCCGTGATCTTGGCTTCGTCGTAACTCTTCAGCTTACCGCTGAACACCGGACAATCCTTGATCGCGGCGTTCAGCATGCCCGGCAGCTTGATGTCGGCGCCGTAGATCATCTGGCCGTTGGTCTTCTCGACGGTGTCGAGCCGCTTCAAGCCCTTGCCGACGAGTTTCCAATCCTTGGGATCCTTTAGCTTGATGTCGGCATCGGCGGGCGGCGTCAGTTTGGCGGCCGCTTCCACCACCTTGCCGTAGGTCGTCTTCTTGCCCGACGGCGTGTGGGTGATGGTGCTGTTGACGGCGGTGCATTCCGACGCCGGCACTTTCCATTCATTGGCGGCCGCCTGCACCAGCATCATGCGCGCGGTGGCGCCGCCCTTGCGGACGTATTCCTGGCTGGTGCGGATGCCGCGGCTGCCACCGGTGGAGAAATCGCCCCACGCGCGCTTGCGTGCGACACTTTGACCCGGGGTCGGATATTCGGTCGTGACCTTCGACCAGTCGCATTCGAGTTCTTCGGCGACGAGCTGGGCGAGACCGGTCAGCGTGCCCTGTCCCATCTCGGAGCGGGCGATGCGGATCACCACGGTGTCGTCGGGGCGGATCACCACCCAGACGTTGACCTCAGGCGAACCGTCGGCGGCGCGGACCACGGTCGGTCCGCCGAAGGGAATATCCATGCCGACCGAAAGCCCGGCGCCGGCAACGGCGGCGGTGCCAATGACGAAGGCGCGGCGGTTGAGTGTGGGCGTGATGTGCTTGTTCATGACAGCCCCCTCAAGCGTTCGCTGCGGCGTGGATTGCCTCGCGGACCTGCTGGAAGGTTCCGCACCGGCAGATATTGGTGATGGCTTCGTTGATATCCTGGTCGGTCGGTTTTGGCTTTTCCTTCAACAGGGATACGACCGCCATGATCATGCCGCTCTGGCAATAGCCGCACTGCGGAACGTCGCTGGCGACCCAGGCCTGCTGCACCTTGTGCAGCGCGCCATTGGCGGCGGCGAGACCCTCGATCGTGGTGATTTGTTTGCCGGCGGCCTCCTTCACCGAGATGCCGCAGGAGCGCATCGCGACCCCGTCGATATGGATCGTGCAGGCGCCGCATTGTGCAATGCCGCAGCCGTATTTTGTGCCGGTCAGTCCGACGTTTTCCCGAATCGCCCAAAGCAGCGGGGTGTCGTCCTCGACATCCACACTGATTGATTTGCCGTTGATAGTGAGGTTTGCCATCGCGTTTCCCCTGTTAGTCCAATTCATCAATTGAACCCGGCGGGGACACTGGACCGCAATTTGGAACAGTTCAAATCAAGAAAATGCGTTTGCAGCGCGGAAGAAAATTGGGAGACCGGGGTTTCGCGGCGCAGCGCGCGTCACCGGCCCGTCACGAGCGATGCGAATGCTAGGGTTTGCCTGTCTTGTAGGCATCGAGAATCTGGGCGCAGACCGGGCCCGCCTTGCCGCACCAGGCCCGCTGCGCCGTCACGGCTGCCGATTGCAACGCCTCGATGATCGCAGGCGAAGGGCTTGAGTCAATTGCGACGCCGTTCTGGCGCATGCGCGCATAATTCTCCTGCAGCCGGGTCGAAAGCGCGACCCACAATTCGGCTTCGGTCTTGCGGCCGGCCGCATCGATAGCCTCGCGCTGATCCACGCTCAGGCCGTCATAACCAGCCTTGTTCACGGCAGCAACCGAGAGCGGCAGCGAATAGGTGATCTCGCTGAAGTTGGGCAGATACTCCCAAAGCTTCCGGCCCGCACCGCCGTCGCCGGACGACAGCACCGCATTGAGACTGCCATCGACCAGCTTTGGCATCGTGTCCGCAAAACTGATCAACGCGGCTTTGGCGCCGACGCTCGAAAACACTTCGCTCGATGTCTTGTCATAGGTTCGGATCGAAAGGCCTGACAGATCGGACGCGGTCGTCAGCGCCGTCTTCGACCAGATGCCGGAAGGTGGCCACGGCGTGAGATACAACAGCCGCAGGCCCTTCTTCTCGAGGACGGACGCGAGATGCGGCCTGGCGATATCGGAAAGTCGTTTGGCATCGGCAATCGATGTCACCAGGAACGGGAGCGAGGGCAGCGCGAAGATCTGGCCTTCTGCTTCGAGCGCGCCCGCGAAGGCATCGCCCGCCTGCACCTTGCCTTCCGCGATCGCCGCCAGCATGCCTGATGACTTGATGCCGGCCTTGGCATCGAAGCTCGGCTTGATCGCGAGTTTGCCGGCGCTGAGCTCGGTGACATGCCTGGCGAAAGTCGTGAGACCAACGCCCGGCATGGCATTTTCCGGGTACTCCGTCGGCATATCCCAGGCGGTCTGGGCGCGGGTCGCGGCGGGGTTCAGCAGCAGAAAGGCCGCGGCCAGCAGGCTGAGAATTCGCACAATCCCTCCAATCATGCTCGCGGTGGCTCCACCACCATGCGCAGGAAACTCATCACGCTTCCGAGCGCTGCAAATCCCGCGCCGAGCGCCAATGCAAGCGTCGCGCCATCGTGGCCGGCCAGCGTAAAGCACAGCGCGGCAAGCGCAGCGCCGAGCGTTTGTCCGGTCAACCGTGCGGTCGCGACAATTCCGCTGGCACTGCCGCTGCGATGCGGCGGCGCGCTCGCCATCAGGGCGCGCAAATTGGGAGTTTGAAAAAGGCCGAAGCCGATCCCGCACACCATCATGCGCCAGACGATATTGGCAATGCCCGGTTCGGCGGGAAGCGTCGCCAACAGCAGCATGCCGACACCGAGTGTCGCAAGGCCGAGGCCGCCAAGAAGACTGACGCGATAGCGGTCGGACAGCCCGCCGCCGATCGGCGCCATGATTGCGACCACCAGCGGCCAGGGCGTCATGAAGAAGCCGGTCTCGACCTGCGTCCGCATCAGTACGTCCTCGAAATAGAACGGCAGCGAGACAAAGGCGATGCCTTGAACCGCGAAGCTGCAAACCGACGTCGCCGCCGATAGTGCAAACATCGGCCGCCGGAACAGATCGATCGGCAGCATCGGCGCCGGATGATCCGCCTGCCGCCGGGTCATGAACCAGCCGAGCAGGATGGCGCCGACAAGTGCAGCACCTACCAGCGCGGGCGGGGCGTTGTGTGCCGCGCTGCCGATCCCGATGATGAAGAGGCCGAGGCAGCCTGTGGTCAGTGCGGCGCTCGCGAAATCGAATTTGTGGACCGCGCGTGGCGTGGGCGGCAATGTTTTCAAGCCGATCCATACCGCGATCAGGCCGAACGGGACATTGATCGCGAACAGCCACGGCCACGGACCCAACGCCAGCACACCCGAAGCGATCGTCGGTCCGAGCGTGAAGGCGGTGCCGACCACCAGCGCATTATGGCCGAACCCGCGGCCCAGCATATGGGTCGGGTAGACGTAGCGGACCAGTGCCGCATTCACGGCCATGATGCCGCTGGCGCCCAACCCCTGCAGTGCGCGCGCCGCCACCAGACTAGGCAGCGACCACGCAAGGGCGCAGCCGATCGAGGCAATCGTGAACAGCAACAAGCCGCCGATATAGATGCGCTGATGGCCGACGATTTCACCGAGCGCGCCGAGCGGCAACAGCGTCGCGACCAGTGCGATCTGATAGACATTGACCACCCAAACCACGTCGGCCGGGCTGACATGAAGGTCGGCGGCGATGGCGGGAAGCGCGATGTTGGCAATCGCCGTATCGAGCGAGGCCAGCGCCAGCGCGGTAAAGATCGCCGCGACCGCCCAGCGCCTGAGTTCCGGGGGTAACCCGTCGATGCCAGGCGTGGTATCTTCTGACATCGGGATCGGGCTCTCCACGGCCGGCGCGGGGTACGCCCTCGGGGGCCGTGTACTACGGACGCGGGGCGTTCCACAGGCACGCCGCTGCATGATGCGTATGCGAAGGGCGGGCTTCCGCGGCATTTTGAGCCGCCGACTTTGTGCTACTTCCCGCCAGCCGCGCGATCGACTAGCCTTGGGGTGCATTGCGGGCGGAAAGATCCGAAAACGGACGGTCGCAGGCCAAGGGGAAACGCTTTGGACGGACAGGCGAGCCGGCGCGGCGAAGTCATGCGTAGCGCCAGTGAGGGGTTGCGTCGGCGCGTGTGGGCCAACCTGTGGGTTGTGCTCCTGCTGGTCATTCTGGGCTTTCTCGTCATCTATCCGATCATGATGCTGCTGCTCGGTGCGCTCACCGACACCAACCCGGTGGTCGAGGGCATCAGTCTCCGCCATCTTTCGATCGCGAATTTTCTCGTCGTGCTGGCGAACCCGAATGTCGGCGAGGCGCTGGTCAACACGCTGATCGCCTGCGGCGGCGGCACCGCGATCGCGGTGGTGATCGGACTGTTCTTTTCCTGGATCGTGGTTCGCACCAACACGCCGTTCAAGGGCTTTATCGCGGCCGCCAGCATCCTGCCGCTGTTTGCGCCGCCACTGGTCGCGGGCGTGGCCTGGGCGATCCTTGGTTCGCCCAAGACCGGCCTGATCAATACCATGTTCAAATGGATCGGGCTCGACTGGCGCGTCGACTTCTATTCGCTGTGGGGGCTGGTGTTCGTGTTCGGCATCTATTACGCACCTTACGTCTACATGTTCACCTCCTCGGCGCTGCGCAACATGGACCCGAGCCTGGAGGAGGCCGCCGAAATCTCCGGCGCCAGCGCGTTCGCGACGTTGTTCTCGGTGACATTCCCGCTGATCATGCCGGCGATCATCTCCGGCATGCTGCTGTCGTTCATCGTGATGCTCGGCATCTACGGCATCCCGGCGGTGCTGGGGTCGTCGACCAATCTGGCGCTTCTGACGACTTACATCTTCAAGCTCACCAACTGGTCGCCGCCGCTCTACAACACCGCTGCCGCCGTCGCGATCATCCTGATGGTCGTGACCGGTGCGCTGGTGTTCCTGCAGAACAGGGTGATCAGCGGCCGCAGCTACACGACTGTCGCCGGCAAGGCGTTCCGTCCGCGCAATCTCGATCTCGGGCGCTGGCGCTGGTTCACCTTCGCCCTTGGGATCGTTTATCTCCTGATCGTGGTGGTGCTGCCGCTCCTCGCGCTGACCGTGGCGGCGTTCCGCAAGTTCATGTTCATCCGCGACGTCTCGAGCCTGTTCGACATGCGCCAATACTCGATGGTGCATTTCAACAGCATCTTCGACAATCCGCTGACGCTGCGCTCGATCTACAATGCCGTCGAGGTTGGCGTGATAACGGCCGTGGTCGGCGGCGTGCTGGCGTTTGCGATCGGCTACACCATTCACCGCACCCAGGTGACGGGGCGGCGCTGGATCGACCTGATCTCGACCATACCGGTTGCGATCCCCGGCCTCGTGGTCGGCGTCGCTTATTTGTGGGCCTGGATCGGCATTCCCGGCGGGCTCTACGGCACGATCTGGATCCTGGCGCTCGCCTTCATCGCGCGCTTCATGCCGGACACGGTGAAGGCGTTGTCGACCTCGTTCCTGCAGATACATCGCGAGCTGGAGGAGGCGGCCTGGGTCTGCGGCAAGGGCATGTTCGCCACCATCCGGACCATCGTGCTGCCGCTGGCGCGGCCGGGCGTCATCGCATCGATGACGCTGCTGTTCGTGCTGGCGATCCGCGAACTTGGCTCATCGCTGTTTCTCTACACCAGCAACACCATGGTGATGTCGGTGCTGCTGCTCGACTATTACGAAGGCGGAAATCTCGGCAAGACCGCCGCATTCAGCCTGGTGCAGACGGTTCTGCTCGGCGTTCTCATCGGCGGCGCCAATTGGCTGTCGCGCGAAGCGACGCAGAGTGGTGTCGCCCGTACCGGCTAAACTCAAGGGAGGATTGGCTATGGATAGACGAATCTTCACCAAACTCGCGCTGGCCGGCATCGCCAGCTTCGGTATCGTATGGGGCGCGTCAGCGCAGGGGCAGGAATTCGGCTCGCCTGAACTGATCGCGGCGGCCAAGAAGGAAGGCAAGCTTGTGTTCTACACGGCGAATTTCGCCGAGGTCGAGCAGCAGGTCATCAAGGAGTTCCAGAAGCGCTTTCCCGAAATCAAGGTAGAGATGGTGCGCGCGCCGGGCGGCCAGCTCATCACGCGCGTCAAGACCGAGGCCGCCGCCGGCAAGCTGATCGCGGATGTGGTCGATCATTCCGATCGCGCGCTGATGCAGCCCTTGGCCGACATGTTCCAGGACTATGCGCCGCCGAACGCGGCGGATTACAACCCGGATTCGCTGATCTCCCCAAAACTCTGGCCTCGCGTGACCCTGGTCTGGTCGATCGCCTACAACACCGAACTGGTGAAGAATCCACCAAAGACGTGGATGGACCTGACCAAGCCCGAATACGACAAGCTGACCGGGCAGGTGTTCGCCCGGTCCGGCGGCACCACCTGGACCCGCGTCATGTTCGAGCGCCAGGTGCTGGGGGAGGATTATTGGGCCAAGCAGGCCTCGACCCATCCGATCCTTTATCCGTCGGGCGCGCCGATGTCGGACTCGCTGGTGCGCGGCGAAGTCGCGATGGGGCCGCTGCTCTATAATGCGATCTATCCGAAGCAGAAGGACGGCGCGCCGATTGCGATCTTCTTCCCGCCGGAGGGGACGCCGGCCAATCCCTACGCCACGGGAATTCCAAAGACCGCCGCCAATCCCAATGCCGCAAAGCTGTTCCTGAACTGGTGCCTGTCGAAGGAGGGCCAGACCTTCATGATCACGGAGCTCGGCAATCTCACCTCGCTGAAGGTGCCGCCGGTCTATCCGGAAGGCTTCGATCCCAAAATCGTCAAGGTCTGGTATCCGAAATTCGACGATTACGTGAAACTGCATGGACCCTGGGTCGCGGATTGGGACAAGACGTTCGGCTACCGGCAGTGAGCGCGCATGAAGCGGGTCGATCGATGACCGCGGCGCTGAGTGTCCGCGACCTGCGCAAGCAGTTCGCGATCGGCCGGCCGGCGATCGACGGCGTAAGCTTCGCCGTTCCGGCCGGCGAGATCGTGGTGCTGCTCGGCCCCTCCGGCTGCGGCAAGACCACGACCCTGCGCTGCGTCGCCGGGCTCGAGCATCCGACCGCCGGCGATATCAGCATCGCCGGGAATCTGGTGTC